>NZ_JBHVUQ010000051.1:0-46880 GCF_042884105.1 Streptomyces sp. NPDC058157 | reverse complement strand
CCCCCAGCGCTGCGCGCTGGGCAGAGAGACTGCCTGCGCTGCGCTCCGGCAGGGCCCCCTTCGGGGGCAGTCCCTTCCGCTTCGCTCCAGGGACCCCCAGCGCTGCGCGCTTGGCAAAGAGACCGCCTCTGCTGCGCTCCGGCGGGGCAGAAGTCCCCCTAAAGCACTGTGTGCTTGGCAGAGAACCCCCTGCGCTTCGCTTCGGGGGCTGCCTTCGGCTGCGAGCCCTTCCGCTTCGCTCCAGGGTCTGAGCGCTGCGCGCTCAGGAGAGGCCGGCCTTGCTGCGCTCGGCCGAGGCGCCTTCGGCGCCTGGCTCCTCAGCTTCGCTTTGGAGCAGTGAGGAGCTTCGCTGCACTCAGGGGGTCTGGCTTCGCCGGGCCAGGGCCAGGCCTATGGGCCAGTGTGCTTGGACAGTTCAGAGCGGGTACCTCTGTGCTGCGTGTGGACCCGAGAACAGTTGTGCTCAGCGCAGCCGGGCTGCTTCGCAGCCCTTGATCCTTTCTGCTTTGCCTCCAGGATTCGTGAGTTGCGTGCTCGGGAGAGACCCGGCTTGTTGGGCCTGGCTGCAGAAGCCTTTGGCGTCTACGCCTCCGCTTTGCTCCGGGGTAGTGGAGCGGGCTTCGCTGGGCTCAGCAAGGCCCGGTTTGGCTGGGCCAGGGAGGGTGCTTTGGACCGGGGTCTTGGCGGGACCCCAGGGACTGAGTGCCTGGGACAAGAAGCTGGCTTGCTTGGTTCGTCGGTGGTCCGCTTTGCGGACCAAGATCTTGTCTTTGGTGGGGTACTCCGTTGGGTGGCGAAGGTTCTGAGCATTGTTTGGGGAGCGCTGAGGGATGGGTTGGTTGTCGGGGCCCTTGAATAATCCGTTAGGGGGTGGTGTCTGGTGTTTTTGGTCGTTGGGATCTTTTTTGTGGGGTTTGGGGGGCTTGTTGGGTGAAGTGGTGGGGTGAAGGTTGGGTGGGGTGTGGGGTGTTGGCTTGAGGGGGTGGGGTGGGGGTGGTTGAAAGTGGGTGGAGGTGGTCTGGAGGTGCGGCGTGGGTGTTAACGGCGTTAATGGTTGGTTGGGTGGGTGATTCAAAGTGATGTGGGGATAGAGATAGGAATCAGTCAGATTCTGCGTGGTTACGGACAGGGTGTCCGGTCCGCGACGGTGGAGTGGCTGGACTGGTTCGGGGTCAGGAAATGCGCTCGTGCTGGGGGTTCGCGACGGCATTGAGTACGCGCAGCGCGGCAGGAGACGGCCTATAGAGGGTACGGATATGCGTTGCCGCAGGTCAGAGGGGGTGTGGGGGGAAAGTTATGTCCCCTCAGAAGGGACATAACTCGGGGGATGTGTCGCTGGTAGGGGGACACATCGGCTGCAAAACGTCAGTGAGACTGACGCTTTTTTGGCTAAAATGTCGGGGAGGCTGACGTTCTTGGGGAGATGTGTCGGCGAACTGCGCCGGAGGGGGGTGTCGTTGGCTGAGGGGGGTCTCTGAGGGGGTCTCGGGGGGCCGTGGCCGAGATGTGTCCCCCCTGGGGGGACACAAGACACGCCGAACGTCAACGAGCGTGACATTAGTGTCACCCTTGTTGACATACTCTCTCTGCAGATCAACGAAGTGGAGAGCATCCTCGTGTCATCAGAAGCACAGCGCCGCCGGCCGAGTCCGTCGCGCGCGCCGCGTCCTGATCTCCCCGTTGATGACGCGATCTCGGCGTGGAGTCAGCCGCTGGCTCCGGTCAAGGATCTGGACAGCCTCGCGAAGCGGTACCCCAGCCGGAAGCTCACCCTGGACGGCGAGCGCAAGCCGCTGGAGTTCTACGGGACGCAGAGCCAGCCGAACGCGTTCTCGATGGACAGCCTGGAGTTCTTCCTGGTGATCGCCCAGTACTTCAGGGAAGCATTGCCCCTGAGGCTGATCCTGCTGCTGATCGCGTGCCAGCGGGCGGGAGGGCGGATTCCACTTACCCAGGAGGAGATGGCTACGATCCTGGATGTCAGTCGGACAAAGACGTCGGAGGCCCTGCACACCGTCATGTCTCATGGGATCGTCTTCAAGGTGCGGCGGGGTGTGTACCAGTTCAACCCGCCCTACAGTTACCGGGTGGCCGAGTTCATCCCGGGAACGGAGACGGCGGGTGAGTTCGTGAAGGTGGAGCAGCACAGCACCATTTCGCAGATTCGCAGCGACACGAGCCTGCCGGACCTGGTGCGGTTCCCGTCGCTGGACCACATGCGGCAGGCAATCGAGGAACTGCGGGCCGAACGGTCCAAAGAGCGCGCTGCGCGCCGGCTGAGCCGGGCGCAGCGCAAGGAAGAAGGGACAGCTCAGTGAGCACCTTGCGATTCGCTGCGGTCAACGCCGACGGGCTTCTCTCCGACCTGGACCTTCCGCCTGCCGCGTACCGTGTGCTGCTGAAGCTGCGTTCGCTGAGCGAGCCCGGTGGGCGGATCCTGATCGACCAGGCCACCATCGGGGGGCTGCTGGAGCTGAGCAGGCCGAGCGTCAACGCCGCTCTGCGCAGCCTGGAGCTGGCGAAGCTCGTGCGGAAGGTCAGGAACGGGGTGTACCAGATCAACCCGATGCTGGCCGGGTACAACTCGTTCGAGGACGCGGTCGCGGCCGTGAACGAGATGGCTGCCGACGAGCGGCTGGACGCGCGTGGGTACGTCGCCAGTTACCACCAGGCGGTCGCGGAGTACCAGGACCAGCTCGCCGAGCAGCGGAAGAAGCGGGCGGCGCAGGCCGCGGCGAAGAAGGCTGCGGAGTCGAAGCGGCGGCGGACCTTGCACGCTGTGGGGTAGATGGCTTGAGGGAGGGGTCTGGAGGGGCTCTGATGGCCTCTCAGGGGGGTTTGAGGGTCCCGGGGATATCCCGGGGCCCTCGATGGGTTTCGGGGGCTTGTGGGGGCGTTTTGGGGCTCTGGGGTAGGTGGTTGGTTGGTTCGGCGCTGGTTGGGGGTTGGGGGAGGGGTGGGGGCGTGATCGTGTGGCTCAACGGGACCCATGGCGTGGGTAAGACGACCACCAGTGGGATCGTGCAGCGGCTGGTCCCGGGATCGCGGGTGTTCGATGCCGAGAAGGTCGGCGAGATGCTCATGGACATCGCGCCCGGGCTTCCTGCGACGGACAACTTTCAGCACTGGCCGCCGTGGCGCACGCTCGTGGTCGAGACCGCGCGGCGGGTGCTCGAGTACACGGGCGGGACCCTGGTGGTGCCCATGACCGTCCTGGTCGAGGAGTACTGGCGGGAGATCAGTGCGGGTCTCGCCGGGTATGGGATTCCCGTGCGGCACTTCGTGCTCCATGCCGACCAGGACACGCTCCGGGCGCGGATCGCGGGGGCGGTGGGGGTGGTCAGAAGGTGAAGTCCACGTAGTCGATGTCCGTGAACTCCACCAGGAGGGTGCTCGCGCGGGCGCCGTTGTCCTTGAAGTAGATCTCCTGGAGGGCTTCGGCCGTGATCTGGCGGAGCTGGGTTTCGGTGGCGCCGGTGTCCTGGGCGGCGAAGAGGCGGTCGGCGTACTCCGGGGGGAGGTGCTGGGTGATGCGGCGCATGCGGCCGTCGTCGGTGGTGCCCGGGGCGGCGGTGAAGCCGAAGCGGGCGCGGGTCTCGATGACCAGGCCCGTGGTGCGGGCGGCCTTTTCGCGGGCGCGCTTGCGGACGAGGGGCTGCCAGCGGCGGCGGACCTCGGCTTCCATGCGGGCCGCCAGGGCCGGCTTGGGGTGCTTGATCTCGTTCTTCACGTAGCGCTCGACCGTGCGCCGGGAGACGCCGAGGAGGGTGGCCACGTTCTTGGTGGACTTGAGCTGCTTGAGGAGGTAGCGCACCTGGGCGCCGGCGGACTTGGGGATGGGGCGGGTGAAGTGCTGTTCGTCGGCCCGGGTGAGGCTGTCGTTGATGTCGGGCATCGGTTACTCGCCGTCTGCTGATGCGTCGTGGCCCTTGATGTGGCGGGCGGGGTTGAGGTGTTCGTCGAGGAGCTGGACGGCCCACAGGAGGGGCTGGGTGCCCTCGTGCTTGACCATGCCGGGGCTGACGCCCAGGCGGAAGCCGCCGGGGAGGGGCTTGCCCTCGGGGGTGCGGGGGAGGAAGTCCAGGGGGCTGGGGCCGTCGGAGAGGTAGACCGCGCAGTCGGAGAGGACCGCGATGGGGTAGAGGCTGGCGGCGGTGGCGAGCTTCTGCATCTTGCGGTGCATGTTGACGCGGGCCGTGGAGATGACGGCGGCGCGGATGTCGGGGCGCCAGGTGGGGCGTTCGAGGGCGGGCCAGGGCTCGCCCGGGCGGTAGCCGGCGCCCTGGGGGCGTTCGCGGAGCTTGCCGATGCCGCCCTTGACGGTGGACTTGATGGCGGAGAGGACGGCGGTGGGGAGGGGGTTGTGCTGTTTGTGGGTCTCCATGGCGGTGAGGAACTCGGGTTCCGTGAGGGCGGTCGTCACGCCCATGTCGGCCATGGTGGCGAGGTAGGCGTCCCGGAGGCGTGAGTACCAGGCGTCGAGGTAGGGGCCGTGCTCCGGGCGGATCCAGGCCTCGGTGGGGCGGACGTCGTGGCCGAGCTCCTGGGCGTAGGCCAGGGTCGGGGTCGCGTACCAGGCGGGACCGGTGGGGGGCCTGCCGTGCGGGGTGAAGGGGCTGGGGAGGCGGGGGTCCAGGGAGAGGGCGGAGAGGTCCGCGAGCCAGCAGCCGGGGAGCTTCGGGTCGAAGCGGGGGCCGGTGGTGTGGACGGCGGGGCCGGTGCCGACGGTGAGGCGGTTCGCGGCGGCGGCGAAGGCCATGTTCACGTCGATGCCCACGGCGTGGGTGCGGGCGCACTCGGCGTCGGTGAGGAGCTCCGGGTCGCGGATCCAGTCGTACGCCTCCTCGTCGAGGACCTGGTCCGGGGTGCGCTGGTGGGAGCGGGGGTGGAGGGCGGCGACCACCGGGTGCTCGTCGGGTGCCTCGGGCGGGGCCGGGTCGACGGGGCGGGTGAGGGAGCCGGCGACGGGGGCCGACTCCCAGGCGTTCGTCTGGGGGTTGCGGGCCGCGCGGGTGGGCGGGCGGAGGGCCGTCATGAGTTCGAGGCCGGTGACGGCGGTCGAGCCGCGGGGGGTGAGGACGCGGGTGGCGTAGGTGGAGAGCAGCTCGGCGAGCTCGGGGGCCGGGAGGTCGGAGGTGTCCTCGCCCCAGGCGCGGGAGTCCAGGGCGCCCCAGGGGAGGACCGCGAGCTGGACGCACTGGCGGCCGGTGGTGGGCGAGGCCGGGCGGTAGATGCGGGCCCAGGGGCCGAACCCGCGCCGGGTGAGCTGCCATTTGGCCTTGGTCAGCTGCTTGATGACGGGGTGGTTGTCGGGGAGGCGGAGGTTGCGGCGGTCTTCGAGGGTGAGGGGGAGGCCGAGGGCCTCGGCGGCGGGGGCGGTGAGGACGAGGAGGGGGTCGCCGTCCTTGCCGTTGCGGTGGAGGCGGGGGGCGCGGAGGTCGGCGTCGGGGCCCAGGGCCCAGGTGATGAGGGAGGGGAGGTCGGTGGTGGGGTGGGTGAGGAGGACCCCGCCTGCGGCGTGGGCGTGGCCGGTGCCGTCCAGGACGGCGAGGGGGCCGTTGCCTTGGAGGGGGAGGGGAGGGGTGGAGGGGGTGGATTGGGTGGTTCGGGTGGGGGGCTTGGGTGTCGGGTGGGGGGCTGGTGTTGGGGGGGTGGGGGCGTTAACGGCGTTAACGGTTGCCCGGGGGGTGGGGGGCTCGGTGTTAACGCCGTTAACGGTGGGGGTGGCGGGCTGGGGGGTGGGGGGCTCCGTGTTAACGGCGTTAATGGTGGGGGTGGCCGGGTGGAGGGCGGCGAGGCCTTCCAGGAGGCGGGCGTAGGCCGCGCGCTTGGGGGGGCGGGGGGCCGTGCGGCCGGTCTCCCAGGAGGTGACGGTTTCGCGGCGGACGGACAGGGCCTTGGCGATCTGGTCCTGGCTGAGGCCGGCGGCCTCGCGCAGGCGCTTGCGCTCGTCGGGGACGGGGAGGCCGTCCTTGGCCGCGGCTTCCTCCAGCAGGGCGTCGACCGCCGCGAAGAGGGTGGTTTGTTCGTTCGTCTCGCTCATTGCTACCTACCTCCAGGGGCAACTCTATGTGAAGCGCACTGTTGAACGCACATGAAACGCACGTGGGGGCGTTAACGGCGTTAATGCCGTCAGCGCCCCCGGCGTGCGTGCGGTGCGGTTCAGATGCGCTGCATCAGCAGCTCCGTGACGGCCTTGAGGTCGTCCGGGGTCAGGTGGGCGGTGAGGGCGTCCGCGATGGTCTCCGGGGACTGGGCGGAGATCGTGATGCGGGGGGTGGGGTGGGGGGCGGGGGGTGGGGTGGGTGCGGGGGCGTTAACGGCGTTAACGGTCGGAGGGGTCGGGCGGGTGCGCTGGCGCGGGGGGTTGACGGTGTTGATGCTCTCCGTGGCGGCCGCCGCCTGTTCCTCCTGGGGGAGGCGGCCGATGCGGCGGGCCGGTTCCACCTTGAGTTCGCCCGTCTCCACCTTTTCCTGGAGGGCGGGGGTGAGGTTGAGGAGGGTGAGGCGCTGGGAGACCCATGCGGGGGTCTTGCCGATCCGCTTGGCGACCTGGGCCTGGGAGCCGTGGACGTCGACCAGTTCCTGGAGGGCGCGGGCCTGGTCCATGGGGGCGACGTCGACCCGGTGGACGTTGGCGATGAGCGCCGATTCGAGGATGTCGGCGGCCGAGGCGGACAGGGCGTCGTTGACGTGGATGTGCATCGTCTTGAGCCCGGCCAGCTGGGCGGCCGCGAGGCGGCGGTTGCCGTCGATGACCACGTACGGGGCGCGGCCGAGGCCCTCGGTGGCGCCCGGGTGGGCCTCCATGAAGGCCATGCGGGTCGCGACCGCCAGGGGCTGGAGCTGGCCCCGCACGGTGAGGGACTGGGCCAGCTCGTCGAGGTCGGTGAGGTCCTCGCGGAGGTTGAACGGGTTGTGGGCCAGGGCCTCGATGGGAACCTCGGAGGGCGGGACCACACCGGAGGTGGGGGCGCCGGTGGCTTCGGCGATGGCGGCGCGGCGGGAGCTGACGCCGACGGGCTGGGCCCGTGCGAAGGACGCCGAGACGCCGAGCTTGTCTGCCTTGCTCATGAGATCTCCCGGGCGAGGGCGCGCAGGGCGACGGCCTGGTCGCCGTTGGGGGCGTAGACGAAGAGGGGCTGCTTCAGGCGGACGGACTCGCGCTGTTCCTTGAGGTCGGGGACGATCGCCACGACCCGCGGATCCTTTATGTCCATCCAGGCCTGGAGGGAGCTGGTGGCGATGTAGCCGCGGCGGCCGTCGTAGAGGTTCACGACGAGGCCGAGATAGTCGATGTCCAGGCTGAGGTCGTCGCGCAGGTCGTTGATCTGGGAGGTGAGGAGGTCGTACGCGTCGGCGGAGGAGTCCTCCGCCTGGACGACGATCAGCGCACCGGAGGCGCCCGGCTGTTCGGCGTCGCGGCGGCGGCCGTAGTAGATCGCCGCGTCCATGCTCAGGCCGAGGCTGGGCGGGCAGTCGATGAGGATGACGTCGTAGTCGGATTCGACGGGGGCGAGGGCCCGTTCGAGGGCGGCCTCGCGGGCGCGCACCGTGGAGAGGCGGACGTCGAGGAGGAAGGCGTCCGTGCAGGCGGGCAGCAGGTGGAGGCGGTCGCCGAAGCGGTCGTGCTCGATGGGGGCGATGAGGTCCTGGAGGGGCCCCTTGGCCTCGCCGGCCATGTGGCAGGTGAGGCTGTCGCCGCCGATGGGGAGCGGCTGCTGGCCGAGCTGCTTGGTGAGGTGGCCCTGGGGGTCGAAGTCGACGAGCAGGACGCGCATGCCCAGGCCCGGGAGGTCTTCGAGGTCCAGGGGGGTGGTGGGGGTGCCGTGCGCTTCGTCGGGGCCGGCGAGCTTCGCCAGTTGGCGGGCGATGCGGACGGGGTGCAGGGTCGCGGGGTCCTCGGCGAGGGCCTCGGCCGTGCCGGCGGTGATGGCGGTCTTGCCGACGCCGCCCTTCTGGTTGCACACCACGATGCGGCGGACGACCGAGGGGCGCTGGACGGTGGGGGCCGGGTTCATCTCCAGCCAGAGGTGCACCGCTTGGGCCAGGCCCTGGATGAGGGAGACGCCCCGGTCCTTGGAGCCGGTGCGGAAGGACTCCCACTGGCCGGCGGGCAGCCACGTCGAGAACGACTCGGCGCCGGAGGTGTCGACGGGGGAGGGGGCGGAGGCGAGGGCGCTCCAGTGGGCGATGCCCTGGTGGACGGCGTCCTGGATGTCGACCCGCAGCTGGGCGGTGCGGATCTTCAACTCCTGGCGGAGCCACGGGGGGAGCTTGGAGACGACCTTCTCTCGGTCGTTCGGGGACGAGGGCGAAGTCATGAGAGGGACTTTACTAACGTTCTTGGGTCTGTGTGGGCGCCACGCTTGGGTTTTGCTAACGAAATGGGTGGGGAGTGGGGCCGGGCACGCGAAAGGGCGGCTCCGCGGGTGTGCGGGGCCGCCCTGGAGGGGGTGTCAGGGGAGGGGGAGGGGTGGGACGGTGGGCAGTTCGAACTGCCTGCGGCACTCGGGGGAGCCCGTGGGGTCGAAGAGGGCGAGGCGGTCGGGGGGCACGATCCCGGGGAGGAGGTAGGTCCATAGGTCGACGAGCCGGGCGTGCAGGTCCTCGCGGCCGGTGCGGACGTACGAGGTGACCTGGACGCCGGTGAACGAGCCGACGAGGAAGGTCGACAGGGCGTGCACGTCGACCGAGGGGAGCACGTCGCCGCGTTCCTGGGCCGGGGTCAGGCAGCTGAGGCAGGTCTCGATCCAGGAGTTGTACGGGGTCGGGTCCGGGTCCGTGAACGAGCCGAACTCGATGACCAGGCGGATGCCGGCGCGGATGCGGACGTTGGTGCGGAGCCCGAACGCCATCTGGTGGGTGAGGTCGATGACGGTCTGGAGGCCGGGGTCGTCGAGGGCCTCGGGGACGCCTGCGGAGACCTGGAACTGTTCGTCGACCAGGGTGCGGGCGAGGGCCTGCTTGGAGGGGAAGTGGAAGTAGAGGGCGCCCTTGGTGACTCCGGCGTGTTTGACCACGTCGCTGAGGCTGGTGCCGCCGAAGCCGGCGTGATCGAAGGCGATGGCCGCGCCGTCGAGGATCGCCTGTCGGGTGATCTCGGCCCGTTCCTGCCTGACCCTCGCCACGTGTGTCTCCTGATGTCGGTTTCGTCCGGCGGTATTGAAGATCAATCTAATAGGAGGCGGCGAAAAAAAACCAGTCGACCAGTACTTTTAAGGGTCCTGGCGTTAACGCCGTTAACGGTGGAGCGCGTTAACGCCGTTAACGGTGTCCCGGCTACAGGTGCGTGCCGCCCGACGTGTCCAGGAACTGGCCGGTGATCCAACGGGAGTCGGGCGAGGCGAGGAAGGCCACCGCGTCGGCGATGTCGGCAGGTCGGCCGATGCGGCCGAAGACGGACAGCCCGGCCAGTCGGGCCTCCCCCTCGGGCGTGGTGCGGTGCTTCGCGTTCATGTCGGTCGCGGTGAATCCGGGGGAGACCGCGTTGACGGTGATGTCCCGGGGGCCCAGCTCCTTGGCGAGGGCGAGGGTCAGCGTGTCGAGGGCGCCCTTGCTCATCGAGTACACGACGGACTCCGGATAGGACTTGCGGGTGACGGCGGAGGAGACGTTGATGACCCGGCCGCCCGCCGGCATCCGGATCAGGCCCTCCTGGGTGAGGAGGAGGAGCGCCTTCACGTTGACCGAGAAGATCCTGTCGATCAGTTCTCCCGTGACCTCGTGGATCCGGGCCGAGCCGCTGACCGCGGCGTTGTTGACGAGGATGTCGAGCCGGGGGGCGATGCCCCGGCGGACGAGTTCCGCGTCGAACGCGGTGTAGAGGGACTCGGTGTCACCGGGAACGCCGAGTTCGGTCCGCAGGGGGAAGGCCTCGCCCCCGGCGTCGAGGATCGAGCCCACGACTTCGGCGGCGGCTTCGACGCTGCGCGCGTAGTGGACGGCCACCAGGGCGCCGTCGGCGGCGAGGCGCTCGGCTATCGCGCGGCCGATGCCCCGGCTGGCGCCGGTGACCAGGGCCGTCTTCCCGGCCAATGGGCCGCCGGCCGCCCTGGGCGCGGGCGGTCCTGATGGTTCGCAGTCCGCCGGCTGCTTCGGAGTGGCGGCTTGCGGTTCGGGTGACGAGGTCAAGATGAACGCCGTTCTGTGCGAGTACCGAGTGACCAGACTTAGCATTGCGGCCGTTCGGATTTCTCCTGGGGAGGGACTTCTAGCTGATGGCCGAGCCACAGCGGCTGGTGATCACCGGCGCCACCGGTTTCATAGGGGCGGCGGTACTCGCCGAACTCGCCCGCATCCGGGACGAGGCACCGCCGGGCGCCCGGCGACTGCTGCTCCGGGCCGTGGGACGAACGGCGCCGCGTGTCGCCGGTCTCGCCGACGAGTGGCGCCACGCAGACCTGTCCGATCCCGGATCGCTGCGGGGCAGTTGCGAGGGGGCGGACGTCCTGCTCCACCTCGCATCGTGGATCGGTTCCGACGAGCGGGAGTGCGCCGCCGTCAACATCGGGGGGACCGGGACGCTGATGGCGGAGGCGGGGGAGGCCGGTGTCCGGCGGATCGTTCACCTGTCCACCACGGCGGTCTACGGCCGGGGGCCGCACCGGGGGATCGCCGTGGACGGGGTCGTCCCCACGCCCGAGTCGCCGGCGAGCCGCACCCGGCTGGCGGGGGAGGCCCTCGCGCTGGCCGCGGGGGCGGTGGTGCTCCGGCCCGGCCTGGTGATCGGTCCGGGGGACCGCATGGTGGTTCCCGGACTGGAGCAGATCCTCACGTCCACCGGGGCGTTGTGGGACGGGGGGAAGACGCTCGTGTCCGTGGTGGCCGTTCGTGACCTCGCGCGGCTGATCGCCCGGGTCGCCCTCGTGGACGATCCGGCAGGGGGGACGGTGTGGCACGCCAGCCATCCCGTGCCGGTGCGGACGGCCGAGCTGGTGGAGGCGTTCACCGAGCGGGGGGTGCTGCCGCGGGTGGACCGGGACCTCTCCGTGGCCGAGTGCCTGGAACGCATGGCGGCGTCCGGCTGCCGGGTGCGGCCCAGCCAGTTCAAGCTGGTCTCGCAGGACCACTGGTACGACAGCGCGGCGGTCTGGGACGCCGCCGGGTGCCCTCCGGGGCGGGGTCCGCTGGAGTGTCTGGACGAGGCTGTCGCCTGGTACCGGGAGTACGTGGGCCGCGTGTGACGCCTGCCGAAGCGTGTTGTGTACGGTGGACGCTGTTTTGGTGTCCGGGGTGAGGGAGCGTGTGGTGGCGGACGGGCAGCGGGGGACGGCGGTGCGGCTGCTGTGGGGGCCGCCGGTGACGCCGGCGCGGGGGCCCCGGCGGGGGCTGACGCTGGAGCAGATCGCGGCGGCGGGGGTGGGGATCGCCGATGCGGAGGGGCTCGGCGGGGTGTCCATGCAGGGGGTGGCCGCCGGGTTGGGGGTCACCAAGATGGCCCTCTACCGGTACGTGCCCGGCAAGGCGGAGCTCGTCGCGCTGATGGTGGAGGCGGCCCTGCCGGAGCCGGGCGGGGGGCTGGACGCGGCCCTGGCCGGGGCCGGGGACGGCTGGCGGGAGCGGCTCGGGGTGTGGGCGCGGGAGTTGCTGGAGGGGTACCGGGCGCATCCATGGGTGCTGGACGCCACCGTGGGGGCGCGGGTACTCGGGCCGCGGGAGGTCGGCTGGCTGGAGCGGGCGCTGGCGGCGTTGGAGGGGCGCGGGCTGAGCGGGGCGGAGGCCATGGACGTGGTGGTCCTGGTGACCGGGCACGTGCGGGGGATCGTGGAGCAGGAGCGGGCCTCGCGGGGCGCGGGCGGGGTGGACGCCGAGTTGGGGGCCGTGCTCGGGGAGGTGGTGCGCGAGCGGGGGGAGGACTATCCGGCGCTGGCGGCGGCCTTGCGGTCCCTCGCCGTGCACGGGGGGCAGGACCAGGGGCTGGAGTTCGGGCTGGAGCGGATCCTCGACGGGGTCGGGTTGCTCGTGGAGCGGCGGGCGGGGCGCTGAACCGGGAGCCTGTCCGGCGGTTCCGGCTGGGTGGCGGTAGTGCCGTGGCGGTGGCGCGTGGGGTCACCGCCGCTTCGCGTGTTAACGGCGTTAATGGTGCGGGCCGGTGGTGCCTGTGACGGGGGCTTGAGTGCTGAATATGGCGGTCTGGGAAGGTTGGGCGGGGAACGGCCGGGTTCGGTTGCGTGGACGGGGGTGTACTCCGGTGGGAGTCCGGTCCGGCTCCGGCGGGCGGAACGGCTGTGGCGCAGGATGTCTTGTACCCCATTTCTGCGGGGCGGACCGCTGATGCGGCGGATGTGTGGAGAGCCCCCCATGGTCAAGCAGGAACGTGCCGCGCGCACGCGGGAGTCGCTGGTGCACGCCGCCGCCGAGGTGTTCGCCGAGGAGGGGTTCACCGCCGCGTCGATCGCCCAGATCAGCCGGCGGGCCGGAGTCACCTCCGGGGCCCTGCACTTCCACTTCGACGGCAAGACCTCCCTCGCCCTGGCCGTGGAGGAGCGGGCCGGGCGGGTGTTGCGGGAGGCGGCCGTGGTGCAGGGGGAGCGGGACCGGGCCGGCGGGCCGTTGCGGGTGCTGGTCGGGTCCACCTACACGATGCTGTCGCTGCTGGCCGAGGACGTCGTGGTGCGGGCCGCGTTCGCGCTGTGCGCGGACACCACGCACAGCGGCCGGCTGGACCTGCGCCGGCAGTGGCGGGCCTGGGTGGAGGAGTTGCTGGTCGGTGCCGAGCGGGCGGGGCTGCTCGCCGAGGGGGTGTCCCCGCAGGACGCGACGGACCTGGTGGTGGCGATGACGGTGGGGCTCGACGGGCTGGGAGGGTTCGAGGCCGACCGGGAGGCCCGGCAGCTGCTGAACCGGATCTGGACCGTCGTCCTGCCCGGTATCGCGGGCGGCGAGGCGGCGGCTGCGGTCCTCGTCGAGGCATTGGGTGAAGAGGAAACAGACTGACTGGTTTGATTTTTTGACCCCTGAGGGTGTTATATGGCTGCTGTTGCGAGGCGGCTGCAGAGCGCCGTCCTGGCATGTGTGGGCGTGTGAGCCCATAAAAGGCCAGGTCAGGCGGGTTTGCTGAGCGGCATTGAGATCTCGCCGAGGCGGAAACTGGCTGCCCGGTTTCATATTGACAAACCGTCCGGCCTGTTTTCTACTGACTCTTGCGACTCATCCAAAGGACAGGGGAGTACGACGTGGACATCGATGTACTGGGCGCACTCGCCGTGCGGGAGAACGGGATCTCCATCACTCCCACCGCCCCCAAGCCCCGGCAGGTCCTGGCACTCCTGGCCCTCCACGCCGACCAGGTCGTACCGGTGTCGGCGCTGATCGAGGAGCTGTGGGGGACGATGCCCCCGCGCAGCGCCCGCACCACCCTGCAGACGTACGTCCTCCAGCTGCGCGCCCTGATCGCGACCGCCCTCGAGGGGACCGAGGGGGAGCGCACCGCCAAGGACGTGCTCGTCACGCTGCCCGGCGGCTACCTGCTCAACAGCGACGGCGGGACCAGCGACGTGCGGGAGTTCGACCGGCTGGCCGGGCTGGGCTACCGGGCGATCGACGCGGGTGACTTCCCGGTCGCCGCCCAGCGGCTGCGCGAGGCGCTCGCCCTGTGGTCCGGGCCCGCCTTCGCCGACGTACAGGGCGGCGTGCAGCTGGACATGGAGACGCGCCGGCTGGAGGAGACCCGGCTGTGCGCGCTCGACCAGCGCATCGAGGCCGACCTGAAGCTCGGCCGCCACCGCGAGCTGCTCGCGGAGCTGACGGTGCTGGTGAGCCGGTACCGCACCCACGAGAACCTGCACGGGCAGTTCATGCTCGCCCTGCACCGTTCGGGCCGCCGCGGCGAGGCGCTGGACGTGTACCAGCGGCTGCGCGCCACGCTCGTGCGGGACCTGGGGCTGGAGCCGTCGACCACGCTGCGCCGCCTGCAGCGCTCGATCCTGATGGCGGGCCCGGAGAGCGGTGTCGGCAAGTCGGCGCCGGTGGCGGCCGCGGTCGCCGGAACGGGTGCGCGGGCCGACCGCCTCGTTCGGGCCTGACCCGCGCGGCTGGTGCCGGTCCGAGGCCGACGGCGCCGGCCGCGAGACGGCCGGGGGGACGGCCAAGGACGCAGCGGGGGCGGAAGGAGACGGAGCGGTGCAGGAAAGGTCGGAGCGGACGCGCAGGCGGTTGGTCTTCGCCGGGGCCGAGTTGTTCCACCGCAACGGATACGCCAACGCGACGCTCGGTGAGATCGCGGGTGCGGCCGGGGTGACGAAGGGGGCGCTGTACTTCCACTTCGCCTCGAAGGACGAGCTCGCGGACGCCGTCCAGCAGCGCGGCTGCGGCCTGCTGCACGAGGCGGTGCGGGGGTTGCGGGAGGGCGGGGCCTCGCCCTTGCAGGCCCTCATCGACACCACGCACTGGCTGGCGCGGACGCTGCACGAGGATCCCGCGATCCCGGCGAGCTTCCGCATCACCAAGGAGTGCGCCGGTCAGCAGCCGCCCGCGGTGGACTTCCACGGGGCGTGGCTGGCGGCGGTGTGTGAACTGCTGCGGATGGCACGGGACGTGGGCGAGCTCCCGCTGGACCCGCCCGCCGACGGGCTGGACGGCGAGGATCCCGCCGGTGACGGGGGCCGGGCCGCCGACCGGTGGGAGAGCGCCGAGGCGCTGGTGGCCGCGGCCGTCTGCGGGATCGAGGTCCTGGCCGGGACCGGGCTGTCCTACGCGGAACTCCAGCGGAAGGTGGCGGCCCTGTGGGGGCTGCTGCTGCCGAGCCTCGTCGGCGCGGAGCGGGCGCGGGACTACCGGACGCGGGCGGCCCGTGACGTGCGGGTGGCGGACGGGGAACGGAGCTACGAGTTCCTCGGGAGCGGGGTCTGACGACCCCGCATGTGAGACCTGCCGGGGCCGGGCCGTGGAGGAACCGGTCCGGTCCTGGCGGCGAGAGAGCCTGCCGGGGCCGGGCGGAGCCGGGCCGGCGGGGTGTGGAGGAGCGGGGCGAAGCGACGGACTGAGGAGGGGAGACCATGAAGATTCAGGTTCTGGGTCCGCTGACGGCGGAGGTCGACGGGGACTCGATCGTGCCGACGGCGTCCAAGCCGCGTCAGATCCTGGCCCTCCTCGCGCTGCACCCCGGGCGGGTGGTGCCGGTGCCCACCCTCATGGAGGAGATCTGGGGGCAGGAGCTGCCCGACAGCGCGCCGACCACGCTGCAGACGTACATCCTCCAGCTGCGCCGGCGGCTCGGCACGGCCATGGGGCCCGGCCGGCCGGGGGCCGCGAAGGAGGTCCTCACGACGCGGCACGGCGGGTACCTGCTCCAGGTGCCGCCCGGCGCCGTGGACGTCAACGTGTACGAGGAGCTGGCCGGGCGGGGACAGGCCGCCTTCGACGGCGGTGACGACGAGGGCGCGGCCGCGCTGCTGCGGGAGGCGCTCGCGCTGTGGCAGGGGCCGGCGCTGGTCGACGTGCGGGTGGGGCCGGTCCTGGAGATCGAGGTGATGCGGCTGGAGGAGAGCCGGCTCGTCACCGTCGAGCGCCGGATCGACGCCGACCTGCGGCTCGGGCGGCACACCGAACTCCTCGCCGAGCTCACCGATCTGGGTGCCCGGCACGCCCGGCACGAGGGGCTGCACGCGCAGCTGATGGTCGCGCTGTACCGGTCCGGGCGGCAGGCGAGCGCGCTGGACGTGTACCGGCGGCTGCGCGGGCGGCTGATCGCGGAGCTGGGGGTCGAGCCGTCGCCGCAGCTCCAGCGGCTGCACCAGGCGATGCTGCGGACGGACCCCGCGCTGGACGTGGCGGCGGGGCCCAGGCGGGGGTCGACGTTCGACCTCTACGCCGCATAGCGGGGGACATTCCTCTTCGGATCCCCTCCGGGAGATGTCACGTCCGGCCGGGCCCGTCTGTCCCCTGAGTGAGACCACGACGGAGGAGGACGGCCATGAAGGTGCTGCTGGCGGGCGCGAGCGGGGTACTGGGACAGCGGGCGACGGCGGCCCTGCGCGCCGCGGGCCACGAGGTCGCGGGACTGGGCCGGGGCGCGGGGATGGACGTGCGGGCCGACCTGCTCGACCGGGAAGGACTGCTGCGGGCCGTCGACGGACGGGGCTTCGACGCGGTCGTGCACGCGGCCACCGCGCTCTCGGGCAAGGCCATGGCCCGCCACCAGGACATGGCGGGCACCAACCGGCTGCGTACGGAGGGCACCGTGAACCTGCTGGCCGCCGCCCGCGAGACGGGGGCGCGGCGGTTCGTCGTCGAGTCGATGATGTTCGGCTACGGGTACGGGGACCACGGCGGGGCGCTGCTCGGCGAGGACGACGGCTTCGGGCCGCACGGCACGAACGTCTGGCTGGAGCGGCACGTCGGTGCGATGCGGACCAAGGAGGAGCTGGCGTTCACCGCGGCCGGGATCGAGGGCGTGAGCCTGAGGTTCGGGCTGTTCTACGGGGAGGGCGTCACCGACAGCCACCTGGTGCCGCTGCTGCGGGGGCGCAAGCTGCCCGTGGTCCCGGACAAGGGGCGGGCGCTGAGCTGGGTCGACGTGGCGGACGCGGCGCGGGCGCTGGCCCTGGCGGTCGACGCGGGGCGCCCGGGCGAGGCGTACAACATCGCCGACGACACCCCGGTCGGCTGGGGCGGGCACATGGGAGCGGTGGCGGAGGCCTTCGGGGCGCCGGCGCCGATGACCGTACCGCTGTGGGTGCTGCGGCCGGCGCCGCTCGCGCACGCCATCATGGGCACCGACCTGCGGATGTCGAACACCAAGGCCGGGCGGGAGCTGGGCTGGCGGCCCGGGTACGGGAGCAGCCTGGAGGGGGTGCGGGCGCTGGCGGGCGTGCGGGGGCGGGTGGCGGCCTGAGGGTCGGGCGGGCGGGTTGCTGGGTGGGTTGCTGGGCGGCTTCCGGGTGGGCTGTCGGGTGGTTGCCGGGTGGGCCGGGTGGGCTGTCGGGTGGACCCGTCGTGTGGATCGCCGTCCAGTATGTGGAAAGGGCGGTGGGGTGGGGTCTGCGGTGTGATCATCGGCCGATGAGCGATGAACAGCGGACCCCGCCCGAGCTGGTGGGCGACGAACGGGCCACCTTGACCAGCGTCCTCCAGTGGCAGCGGGACACCCTGCGGATGAAGTGCGCGGGCCTGACGGACGAGCAGCTGCGGCGCAAGGCCGTCCCGCCGTCCGGGCTGAGCCTGCTGGGGCTCGTACGCCACCTCGCGGAGGTGGAGCGCGGCTGGTTCCGCAACGTCCTGGCCGACGAGGACGTCCGCGGGTACTTCCCGAAGAACGAGGCCGGGGAGTGGACGGAGTTCCACGTCGAGGACGCGGACCCGGACGAGTCGTTCCGGATCTGGGAGGAGACCTGCGAGCGCTCGCGGAAGATCGTGGCGGCCGCCGAATCCCTCGACGTGCGGGGGCACTTCGGCGACCAGCCGTACTCGCTGCACTACATCCTGGCCCACATGATCGAGGAGTACGCCCGGCACAACGGGCACGCGGACCTGCTGCGCGAGGCGATCGACGGGGTCACGGGGGAGTAGGCCCGCTCAGGCGGTCCGCTCGGCGGCGGCCCGGTCCACCGCGTCCAGGGCCGTCTGCCACGGGAAGTGCGCCGGGGCGTCCTGGCCGGCCGGGCCGGGGACGAAGCCGCCCTCGCCGAACAGCAGCTCGGCGCCCGCGCCGCGCAGGACGGTGAGGGACTGCTCGAACTGGGGGTGCGCGGCGAGCGCCGCGTTGGTGCAGGGCATGGCGACCACCGGGACGCCCTTGCCGAGGGCCTCGGCGGCGACTCCGACGGTGAACCGGTCGGTGAGGCCCAGGGCCCAGGCGTTGACGGTGTTGAAGGTGGCGGGGGCGAACAGCACGGCGTCCGCGGCGGGCCACACGTCCGGTTCCCCGGGGAGCTTGTACTGCCAGCGCACCGGGTTGCCGGTCAGGGCCGCGAGCCCGTCGAGGCTCTCGGACACCCACCGCGCCGCCGCCGGGGTCAGGCCCACGCAGACGTTCCAGCCGCGTGACTGGGCGTCCTCGATCACGTGGGCCACGTCGAAGACGGGCGGGGCGGCGGAGCAGAACAGGTAGAGAGTCCTCGTCATGTGGATCATGGGATCATATGCCCGGAGTAAACGTGGCCTGAGGGTCCGACAGATCCGCATAAGCCCGGTGGTTCCGGTGGTTCCGGTGGTTCCGGTGGTGGAAAAAGTCTTCGGGGCCGCGATGAGTTTTCGGGCGGGGGCCGGTCTACCCCTGGGTGGACGGGAGCCGTCCGCACGGAGCACCTACGAGGAGTCACGACATGAGCGAGCCGGTGAAGGGCCCCGCGAGCTACTTCCCCTCCATCGAGAAGAAGTACGGCCGTCCCGTCGCGGAGTGGACGGAACTGATCCGGACCTCTCCCCTGACCAAGCACATGGAGCTGGTCTCCTGGCTCAAGAGCGAGCACGGGCTCGGGCACGGGCACGCCAACGCCCTCGTCGCGCACACCCTCGCCGAGACGCGGGGCTGAGCTGGACGCACGCGTATGCGAGCGAGTGTCTGGGCCATGTCGCGTCTCGCCGCGGGGGGATTGACTGGTTCCCATGACGACGAACACGAGCGGAACGAAGAAGACCCTGGTCATCGGGGGCCACGGCAAGACCGGCCGGCGCGTCGCGGAGCGGCTGCTGCTCCAGGGGCGGGAGGTGCGGATCGGGTCGCGGACCGGGGAGCCGGCCTTCGACTGGCACGCGCCCGCCACCTGGGGGCCCGCGCTGCGTGACGTGGACCGGGTGTACGTCACCTACCAGCCCGACCTCGCCTTCCCCGGGGCCGCCGACCAGGTCGGGGCCTTCGCGGAGGCGGCCGTCGCGGCCGGGGCGCGCAGGCTGGTGCTGCTGTCCGGGCGGGGTGAGGAGGCGGCCCGGATCGCCGAGGACCGGCTGAAGGACTCCGGGGCCGACTGGACCGTCGTACGGGCCAGCTGGTTCAACCAGAACTTCGACGAGAGCTTCTTCCTGGAGCCCGTGCGGGCCGGGGAGATCGCCCTTCCGGTCGCGGACGCGGTCGAACCCTTCGTGGACGCCGGTGACATCGCCGACGTGGTGGTGGCCGCGCTCACCGACGGCCGGCACGCCGGGCGGACCTATGAGCTCTCGGGGCCGCGGCCGCTGGGCTTCGGGGAGGTGGCGGCCGAGCTGTCGAAGGCGACCGGGCGCGAGATCGCGTACGTACCCGTCTCGGACGGGGAGTTCCGGGCGGTGCTGCGGCAGGAGGGGCTCCCGGAGGAGTTCGCCGAGCTGTTCACCCTGATCCTGGACGGGCGCAACGCGCACCTGGTCCACGGGGTGGAGGAGGTGCTCGGGCGCCCGCCCAGGGACTTCGCGGACTACGCGCGGGAGGCGGCGGCGACCGGGGTGTGGGACGTGTGACGTACCGCGGGGGAGTTCGGGGGCCGCAGGGGTGAGGATGGGGGGCCATGGACACGTTGACCGGGTTGCTCGACGGGCCCAAGGCCCGTGGCGCCGTGCTGCTGAAGTCCGTTTTCGACCCTCCGTGGGCCGTGCGGATCGAGGACCGGGCGCCGCTGTCGGTGATCGCGATGGTGCACGGTCCGGCCTGGCTGCTGCCCGACGACGGGGAGCCGGTGCCGATCGGTCCCGGTGACGTGGCGGTCGTGCGGGGTCCCGGGGCGTACACGCTGGCGGACTCGCCGGACACTCCGGTGGAGGTCACGGTGGGGCCCGACCAGCGGTGCAGTTCGCCGGAGGGGGAGTACCTCGACGAGCGGCTGGCGCTCGGCGTGCGGACCTGGGGCCGGCGGGGGCCGGGGGCCGGTGCGGCGGTGATGCTGAGCGGGACGTACCAGGCGCCGGGTGAGATCGGGCGGCGGCTGCTGGGCGCGCTGCCCGCGGTGCTGGTCCGCCCGGCGGGGGCCGCCGACGCCACCCTGATCGCCCTGCTCGCCTCGGAGGTGGCGCGGGACGAGCCGGGGCAGGAGATCGTGCTGGACCGGCTGCTCGACCTGCTGCTGATCGGGGTGCTGCGGGCCTGGCTCGCCGCGCCCGGGGCGGGGGCCCCGGGCTGGTACCGGGCGCAGGAGGATCCCGTCGTGGGGGCGGCGCTGCGGCTGCTGCACGAGGACCCCGCCCACGGGTGGACCGTGGCCGAGCTGGCGCGGCGGGCGGGGGTGTCGCGGGCCGCGCTGGCCCGGCGCTTCACGGAGCTGGTCGGGGAGCCGCCCGTCGCCTATCTGACGGGCTGGCGCCTCGCCCTGGCCGCCGACCTGCTGCGGGAGCCGGACGCCACGGTGGCGTCGGTGGCCCGGCGGGTGGGGTACGGCAGCGCGTTCGCGCTGTCGGCGGCCTTCAAGCGGGTCCGCGGGGTGAGCCCCCGGGAGTTCCGGGCGGGGGCGGGCCCGGTGGGGGGTCCGATGGGGGCTGCGGGGACCGTGGTGCTCGGTTAGCCGAGGTCTTGGGCGGGGTCTTGGGCGGGGTCTTGGGCGGGGTCTTGGGCGGGGTCTTGGGCGGGGTCTTGGGCGGGGTCTTGGCCGGGGTCTTGGCCGAGGTCGAGGACGCCCACCGGTTCGCCGCCGTTGACCTCGCCGGTGCGGCGGAAGCCCAGGCCCAGGTAGAAGGGCTCCGGGTTGTGTTCGGCCGGCTTCCAGGTGACGTACACCCGCTTCCCGCCGCGGCGGCGGATCTCCTCCGTGACCGCCTCGACGGCGAAGCGGCCGTAGCCCTTGCCCTGCCGGTCGGCCGCTATGTTCAGGCGCCACAGGCCGGAGCGGATGTCCTCCGGGTCCTTCGCCGGGTCCCACCGGTAGTCCAGGAAGGCCATGACGAAGCCGACCACCTCGTCCCCGTCGACCACGGCCCGCGGCCAGGCGGTCTCGCCGTGGACGTAGGCCTCGGCCAGGGACTTCATGACGGGGGAGACGAGGTGCTCCTGGCGGGGGTGGACCCGTACGGCGCAGACGGCGTCGAAGTTGTCCGGGGTCACCGGCACCAGGCGGAGCGATGAGCTGATCATGCGCGCAGCCTAGTGGGCGCGGAGTGCTTGAAAAGAACGGGGCGTGCGGTATATTTCTTATCAGCAGAGGCAGGGGGGCATGTGTTGCAGGCACAAAGGCCGGTGGCCGACGGGGTGGACCCTCCGAGAGGTCACCGAGCGCGCTTCCCCCGATCCGCCCGGTTGCTTCGGGAACCGGACGTCGAACCGTCCGGGAGCCGGGCGGCACAGCTTGCCCGGAGACTTCCCGGCCGCGCCCGTGCGAGGGGAAGCGGAGCCGTTCCGCGAAGCGGACGGATGCGGGGGCGGATCAGTGGGACGAGCTCTCTTCCGCCCGGTCCTGACCCAGCTGGCGGGCTTCGTTGTATACCTCTTCCGCGCGGTCTTCGCCGATGTGCAGGGAGGCGAGGACCGAGGGCTGGGCGATGCACGGCATGATGTGGCGCAGCAAGGCGTTGACCCGCCGCCCGAGGTCCTCGTGGTCGGTCATGGCCTGGGACATGGACTGCACGCCGCCGTAGGCGCCGACGAGAACGTCGGCGGTCTCGGCCGGCACCACATGGGGGAGCAGCTCACCCTGGGCCTGGGCCTTCTCGAGCAGTTCCTGCATGGTGACGACCCAGTTCCGGAACGGACTGCTGCGATCCAGCCCCACCGCGTTCTGGTCCAGGCTCAGCCGTACGCCCGCCCGGACCATGGGGTTGGTCCTGAGGCGGTGCGTGTGCAGCATCACGGTGTCCACCGCCTCCTGGAGCTTGGAGGCGCGGGAAGGGAGGAGGAGATCCTCGTTCTGCGCGGTGAGGACCCCCTGGGCCAGGTCTTCCTTGGACTGGAAGTGGAAGTACAACGCGCCCTTGGTCACACCGGCGGCGGCGAGGATTTCCGAGATGGTGGCGGCCTGGTAGCCCCGTTCGTCGAAGACCTTCGCCGCTGCGCTGAGGATCGCCTGGCGTGTGCGGATGGCTCGGACCTGCTCAGCCACGTCGGCTCCTTCCGTCGCAGGAATCGCGGAGCGTCGGAAGCCCTGATGCAAACCGCCCGTCCCGTTCGTATCTTACAGCGGGTGACGCCGACGCCAACGCGGCACCGCGCCCCGATGGCGAAAATGTCGCAGGGCCCGTGGTGTCACGTGAAGGGTGTCGGCGGGGGAGGTTCCGGGGAGCGCCGGAAGGCGGGGAGAAGCGCAGGTCAGTAGGCGTAGGCAGGCGCCCTGACGATGGCGCTGTAGGTGAGTTCGCCGTCCTGGTGGCCCGTCACGCGTACGACTTCCTCGTCGGATCCGTCCTCGTGGATGCGCTCCGCCTCGATGATGCAGGGCGCGTCCAGCTCGACGTACCGCTTGAACTCGGTGGAGATGCCGAGCGGCATGAAGGAGCGCCGTCCCAGTGCGGCCGCGGCGGCCTGGCGGGCCGCCTCCATGAGGACCATGCCCGGAACGTGGTCGACCGGGTGGTCGAAGAGGACGGGGTGCGAGGTGTCGACCCGCAGCTGCCAGCGGTTCTCCTGACCGATGGGGGAGAGGACCACGTCCGTCGGGGAGAGCCTGCCCACGGTCTGCGGGGCGGCGGGTGCCGTCAGCGGCAGCGGACGGTGGTCGGGACGCAGCACGTGTTCGGGCCGGATCCGCCGGTACACGGCGGGGCTGGTGCAGGTGAACGAGGTCCGGCCGGTCGCCACGACGTGTCCGTCGCGGCGGGCGACCGTCTCGTAGACGGCTCCGAACACCCGGCCCGCGCGCCGCTTCGTCTCGATGTAGGTGATCTCGAGGTCGATGACGGCCGGCGTCCGGCCGATCAGCAGGTGCTCGGGGTGGACGGTGATGGCCAGATCCCAGAGCACGAAGTTGTGGCCGAACGGAATACCGAACTCCGCGTGTCCCAGCAGGTTGCCGGCCTGGCGAATGGTTTCGGCGCAGATCAGCGGATCGTAGTAGCCGCCGGCTATCGGAGTGAAGAGATTGTGGGTGCGGGGCCACTGTGCGGTCACGGAGAAGTGTTCCTGGTCCAGCCGCTGCCAGTCGGTGAGCAGGACCTGGGCGTCGGAAGTGCGATGCACCAGTTCCTTCGGCACGGTGGTGAGGGACGGGAAGGGGAAATCCTCCCGGCCCGCCGTTGAGATCGTGGCCTGTTCCGTCAGGTCGCAGACCGCTGTGCGCCCAACGTGAAACGTGCTCGCGCTCATAGTTCCCCCTAGACAGCGCTGACCAGTAACAGGTGTGACTGCTCAGAAAAATATATACCAGCCGGTTTTTTCTCCAGAGGTTGTCGGGGGCGGACCTCTCAAATATGCGGAGGTGCACATTCCGGCCATCTGGTCGTCGCATATTTGCCCAGGTCCCCGGCGGTCGGCAGGCGGCGAATCCGCGCCATCCGGGGGGTAGGGCCTTGAGTGCGTCGAGAGCGATCCTCTAGCCAGAGGCTAGGCGGAGCGTATCCGGGTGAGGGGGTCCGGGGGGCGTTGCGCGAAGGCGGCTTCCGTTTGCGCATCAGCGGACTTGGCGCGTTTGGCAATGCAAAAGAGGTGCTTCGAATGCTTTGCTGACGTGAAGCCGTGTGGGAGCGACCGTTTCCTCCGCCTGAGCGGTCCGGCATGTGGACGTCCGGAATCGGTCACGAGCTGTCCGTGGAGTGGCTTCGGCGGGGCGGGTCGGCCGCCCCGTACGGGGGCCGGGCCGGGGGTGCTGTCCGGCCTGGACGCCGGGTGCAGGCTGCTCCCGCGCCGGGTGCCGGCGCCCTTCGTTTCGAGTGGGGCTCTAGCAGTGCTCCGCCCCCACTCCGCCGTCTGACCACCTGAACTGCAGTTCAGCAAACCGGGAAAGCGGTTTGTCTAACCCCTCCGGTTGCGTACCTGTGGACCTGGAAGGCCTCGCTGGGGCTCGTTTCATGGGTGCAGGCAGGCCTCGTCGCCGAGATTCGGCCAACTATCTGGTCTGTTCTCGGTCGTTTCAGGCCGTCCCGAAGGTCATTCTGGGAAGGTTCTTGCGCTCCTGGAGGCGGGGCCGAGCTGCCAGTGATCACCGCTGGACCATTGAAAGTGCAGGTCAGTGGCGTCTAGCGAGGGTGATCCCAGCCTTGATGGGCAAAAAACGGTACAGCCGGTTTGGTATTGACAAACCGGCTCAGCTGTTTTTTCCTCGTTCCAGCGAACTTCGAGGGCTCATCCAAGGACGAAGCAGGGGAGTACGGCGTGGACATCGATGTACTGGGCGCACTGACCGTGCGGGAGAACGGGGTCTCGATCACTCCCACCGCCGCCAAGCCCCGCCAGGTGCTGGCGCTGCTCGCGCTCCACGCGGACCAGGTGGTGCCCGTGGCCGCGCTCATCGAGGAGCTGTGGGGCAACGAGCCGCCGCGCAGTGCCCGGACCACCCTGCAGACGTACGTGCTCCAGCTGCGCGGCCTCATCGGCACCGCGCTCGAGGGCACCGACGGGTCGCGCACCGCCAAGGACGTGCTGGTGACGCTGCCCGGCGGCTACATGCTCAACAGCGGCGGCGGGACCAGTGACGTCCGCGAATTCGACCGGCTGGCCGGGATGGGCTACCGGGCCATGGACGCCGGGGACTTCCCCACGGCGGCGCGGCTGCTGCGCGAGGCCCTCGCCCTGTGGTCGGGGTCGGCCTTCGCCGACGTCGACGGCGGCGTGCAGCTGGACATGGAGACGCGGCGGCTGGAGGAGACCCGGCTGTGCGCGCTCGACCAGCGCATCGAGGCCGACCTGCGGCTCGGCCGGCACCGCGAGCTGCTCGCGGAGCTGACCGTGCTGGCCAGCCGCTACCGCATCCACGAGAACCTGCACGGGCAGTTCATGCTCGCCCTGCACCGCTCGGGCCGGCGCGGCGAGGCGCTCAGCGTCTACCAGCGGCTGCGCTCCACCCTGGTGCGCGAGCTCGGCATCGAGCCGTCGGCCGCCCTGCGCAGCCTGCAGCGCTCGATCCTGATGAGCAGCCCCGAAAGCCCGGCGGAATCTCCCGAGACCGCGCGCAAGCGGCTCGCCCGGGTCGGCTGAGCCCGGCGGAGCACGAATACCGGCAGCTGATATGAGAAATTTTTGTCAGGTCTTTTACAGAAGCTGCCGGAAAACCTGAGAAGCATTTTGCACAGCCGGGAATCGGAACAGATGTGACGCGCTCGATCCATGGGCTGAGCACGGGGTTTGACGTCCTGTCGGAATCTTGTGCTGGGAATCCGTCGCCTGTTCGCCCGTTTCGGAGGTCCGCTCGACGTCGGCTTGAGCGCCCGGTGATGTTGCCCTGGGCTGCCTTACCGTCATCGGGTCGAATACTGATAACCGAGGGTATCTCGACGAAATGTGGAGGGGAGACGGGGAGACCGTGGAGATTCAGGTTCTGGGTCCGTTGAGTGCCGAGGTCAACGGGGCATCGATCGTTCCTACGGCGGGCAAGCCGCGTCAGATCCTGGCGCTTCTCGCGCTCTACCCGGGCCGGGTGATGCCCGTACCGACCCTCATGGAGGAGATCTGGGGCACCAAGCTGCCCGAGAGCGCGCTCACCACCCTGCAGACGTACATCCTCCAGCTGCGCCGCCGGCTGGGCACCGCCATGGGGCCGGGCGCCCCGGGCACGGCCAAGGACGTGCTCGCGACGCGGCACGGGGGCTACCTGCTCCAGATCCCGCAGGAGTCCGTGGACGTCCACAGCTACGAGGCCCTCGCGGCCGCCGGTCAGAACGCCTTCGACGAGGGCGACGACGAGCGCGCCGCGGACCTGCTGCGCAAGGCGCTCGACCTGTGGCAGGGTCCCGCCCTGGTCGACGTACGGGTCGGGCCGATCCTGGAGATCGAGGTGCTGCGGCTCGCCGAGAGCCGGCTCGTGACCACCGAGCGGCGCATCGACGTCGACCTCCGGCTGGGCCGGCACACCGAACTCCTCGCGGAGCTCACCGAGCTGATGGCCCGCAACCCGCAGCACGAGGGTCTGCACTCGCAGGCCATGGTGGCCCTGTACCGCTCGGGCCGGCAGGCGACCGCCCTGGACGTCTACCGCCGGCTCCGCGCCCGGCTGATCGGCGAACTGGGGGTGGAGCCCTCGCAGCAACTCCAGCGCCTGCACCAGGCGATGCTGCGGGTGGACCCCGCGCTGGACGTGGTCGCGGGACCGCGTCGCAGCTCCACCTTCGATCTGTACGCCGCCTAGGTATATCAGGGGACGGCCGGATGGCCGGGCGGTGTGGCGGCGGGGCTCCAGCGGGGCTGGGGCCCGGTGTGAGCGTCCCTCCAGAACCCTCGGCCAGGCTCCTGGCGACCCGGTATGCGTCGCCACGCCGGCGGACCTGGAGAGAGGCACACCCATGCACCGGCTGGAACTCACCGACCTGACCCGCATCCTGCGGATCTGGGGAGGCGAGGAGGAGTGCGTCGAGCTCACCGAGGAGGTCCAGGACCTCTACTGGGACGAGCTCGGCTACGACTCGCTGTCCGTCCTGCAGACCACCGGCTCCATCGAGCGCAAGTTCGACGTCCTCCTCGACGGGGAGCTCCTCGAACTGGGCGACACCCCCCGGCGCTTCCTCGAGCTGGTCAACCGCGTCCTGGGCAGCCGGGCTGCGGTCTGATGCTCCAGCGGCGGTCCGTCCGGACTCCGGCGGACCGCGACAGGATCTGTGGCAAGCGCCGAGAGAAGGGTGTCCGATGTCTGTCGAGCGAGTGCACCGGCTTTCGTACGCGGTCGACGCGGCCGCGCCGGCCGGTGTCCTGTACGCCCTGGTGGCCGACACCGCGCCGTGGCCGCTGTTCCTGCCGGACACCGTTCATACCGAGCGGTTGGACTTCGACGGCACCGTCGAGCGGTACTCCCACTGGGCGGGGACGGACGGCCGGCCGCGGCGGTCGATGCTGCGGCGGGCGCTGGACGCCGGGCGCCGGCGCGTGGACTTCCGCGAGGAGCGGCCCGCCGGCCCCGTGACGGGGGCCGGCGGCAGCTGGCGCGTGGAGGAACTGGCGCCGGGCTGGTCGCGGCTGCTCCTGGAGCAGGAGCTCACCGTCGCGCAGGGCCCCGGTACGGAGCGGGTGCTCGCCGAGGCCGGGGCGCGGGGGCGGGCGGTGGCCGACGGGCTGCGGGCCGTCGCCGAGCGGTGGCGGCGGCTGGAGGGGCTGCTGCTGTCCTTCGAGGAGTCCGTACGGATCCAGGGGCCCGCCGAGCCGGTCCACTCCTTCCTCTACGAGGCGGGCTCGTGGCCCGGCCGGGTGGCGCACGTCGCGGAGGCCGAGGTGGTGGAGGACCGGCCCGGGGTGCAGCGCGCCCGGCTGGTGCACCTGGCCGAGGACGGCTCCTCGTACCCGGTGGAGGAGGTCCGGGTGTGCTTCCCGGCGGCCGGGCGCACCGTGTTCAAACGGACCCGGCCGCACCCGCTGCTCGCGGCGCACGCCGGGGAGTGGTCGGTGGAGCCGGATCCGGCCGGGGTGACCGTGGTGTGCCGCAACGACGTCCTGCTGGACGAGCGGGCGGTGGAGCGGGTGCTGGGGCCCGGCGCGGACCTGGGGCGGGCGCGCCGGTACGTGCGCGAGCTGCTCGGGAAGGAGAGCCGGGCGGTGCTCGGGCCGGCGGGGGAGTACGCGGGGGAGCCGGTCAGGGCGCTGCGGTCGGTGTGAGGCCGTACGGCCCGTCGTCCTCCCCGGTGTTCCGGATGTCTACGGTGTCGCGGGTGCTCCCGGGTGGGTCCGGGGCCCGCCGCCGCGGCGTGCGGCGGCGGCGGGCCCCGGGCGCGTCAGCTCCCGCGCCCGGCCGTGTCGAGTTCGCGCAGCACGGCGGGCGCGGCCAGACAGGGCATCACCACCCGCCAGAACCCGGCCAGCGTCCGCGGGGCGAGCCACTGCGGGTCGTCACGCCCGAGGGCCTCGAAGCCCAGGGTGGCCGCCACCACCGTCGTCGCGACGTTGCGGTGGTTGAGCCCGGGCAGCAGGGCGCCCTCCTCCGCGGCCTCGACGAGCAGCCGGTGCACGTACTCGTGCCACTCCCTGGGCAGGGCGAACGACGACGGATAGGCCGACTCCCGGTTCAGCTGGAAGGCGGCCCGGGCCACGACGTCGGACAGCAGCAGCCCGGCGAGCGCCTGGGAGCTGTCCGCCAGGGCCTGGAGGGCCGACGTCCGCCGCGTGTACACCTCGCGCGTGACCGCGCGCAGGGTCCGGGCCCCGGCGGCCTCGACGGCCTCCGCGACGGCCGCCTTGTTCTCGAAGTGGAAGTGGAGCGCGCCCGGGCTCACTCCGGCGCCGACGCTGATCATGTTCAGCGTCGCCTCTGCGTACCCGCGCCGTCCGAACACCGTGGCCGCTGACTCGAGCAGTGCTTGACGGGTTCGGACGGCGCGTTCTTGTTTCATCACGCATAGCTCCTGTATCAGTTTCCTTCTATTATTAAACCGCCCCGTTGGTATTGGAAGAGTGCGCCGCCTGCCTCTGATGGCTTGATCAACGGCGATTCCTGCCCCGCTGTGGCCTGATTCGAACCACTTATCGCGAATCTTGCCGTGATTTGCGGGCTTTGACAAACCGACGAAGCGGTTTGTATCTTCGTTGACGTTGGCTCGACTGAGCTTGAGGGAGGGGGGCAGATGAACCAGCGGACGTTCGCTGTACTGGAACCTCACACAACCGCCGCGGGGGCGAACGGTGGGTTCCTACCGGCCGAGGGACTGAGGGTGCCACCGCACGCGGCGGCCCAGTCGGCCCTGTGGCGGGTCCTCATCGTGGAGAGCAACGCCATGGAGGCCGAGACGCTGGCGCGCGGCCTGCGCCGGCACGGACACGAAGTGGACATCGTCGGCACCGGGAGCGAGGCGCTGCGCGGCTACGCCGACGCCGACCTCGTCCTCCTCGACCTGGAACTCCCCGACCTCGACGGGCTGGAGGTCTGCCGGGGCATCCGCGCCGCCCACGAGATCCCCGTCATCGCGGTCACCGCCCGCGGCAGCGAGCTGGACCGGGTCCTGGGCCTGCAGGCCGGCGCGGACGACTACCTGGTCAAGCCCTACGGTTTCCGCGAGCTGATGGCCCGGATGGAGGCGGTCATGCGCCGCGCCCGGCCGTCGCGCCCGGCCGCCGCCACCATCACCTGCGGACCGCTGCGCATCGACGCGGGCACCCGGGAGGTGACGCTGAACGGGGAGCCCGTCGAGACCACCCGCAAGGAGTTCGACATGCTCTACCTCCTCGCCTCGCACCCCGACACGGTCATCCCGCGCAAGATGCTGATGCAGCAGGTCTGGGGCGACTCCTGGTCGCGCCGCACCGTCGACACGCACGTGAGCACGCTCCGCAACAAGATCGGCGCCAACTGGATCATCACCATCCGCGGCGTCGGCTTCCGGTTCGGCCAGGGCTGAACCCGTCCGCACCGATACGAGCCGAGGGGGGAAGACCATGGCAGTGACGGCACCGTGCCAGGGGGAGGGCTGCCGCCGCCGGACCGCCGACGGACGCTCCCGCCGGCGCACGGCCGCGACCGGAAGGCTCTGCCGGCCCTGCCGGGAACACCTCGACGCCGGCCTGGCCGAACTCGCGCACCTCTACGAGGAGTGCGGCAGGATGCTCGCCGGCGCCGCCCCCGGCAGCCTGCGCGAGCGCACCACCGGCGGCGACCTGCCCGGCCTGCCCTTCAACGGGGCCGCCGCCGACGTACGGGCCAGGATGGTCTCCGTACTGGGCTCCTGGAGCGGACTGGTCGCGCAGGAGCGCGGCTTCGCCACCCCGCCGCGCCACGTCGCGGCGCTCACCGCCTTCCTGCGCCGCAACGGGGACTGGCTCGCCGCCCACCCCGCCGCCGCCGAGGCCACCGAGGAGGTCGCCCGCCTGGTGCGGGCCGGACGCCGCGCCGCCTTCCCCGACCCGGCCCGCAGCATCCGCCTCGGCGCCTGCCCCGAACCCGGCTGCTCCGGCTCCCTCACCGTCGCCGTCCGCGCCGCCGCCCACGGCTCCGGCGGCGACGGCTCCGCCGACGACGGCGGCCAGGCGGTCGTCTGCGACGCCGCCCCGGCGCACCGCTGGACCAGCGACCAGTGGAGCGGGCTCAGCCGCACCATGGACGCCGGCCGCGCGCCCGGCACCCCCGCGCCCGCGCCCACCGAGCGCTGGCTCACCGCCGCCGACATCGCCCGCCTGTGGCACACGCCCACCGGCACCGTCTACCGGCTGGCCAGCGAGCAGCGGTGGCGCCGGCGCAACCGCGCGGGCCGCACCTACTACAACGAGACCGACGTACGGACCTGCTTCGACCGGCGGGCGGCCGCGCGCACCTGAAACGGTCTTCTCCCGCACGACCTTCCACAGCGGTCCGCACTCGATCCGGTAGGAGCCGGATCGAGGAGTCTGACCGCGGTTTGACATTCCCTTGGCCGGTTCGCGAAGCAGCGGACCGGCCCTTGTGGAACCTGACCGACTCCTGAACCCCGCACCATTGAACGGCCGTTCGCGTCCGAAGAACCTTGTAGTCAAGATCCGGTGCACTGTCTCCGGAGGCGAATTCAAGGAGACGTGATGGACGCCCCTGTGATCGTCGTCGGCGCGGGCCCCGCGGGCTTGATGCTCGCCGGCGAACTGCGGCTGGCGGGAGTCGCCGTCATCGTCCTGGAACGCCTTGAGCGGCGTACGGGAGAATCGCGCGGCCTCGGCTTCACCACGCGCACGCTGGAGACCTTCGACCAGCGCGGCATCCTCGCCCGCTTCGGCGACATCGAGCGCAGCACGCTCGGCCACTTCGGCGGGCTGCCCCTCGACTTCGGCGTGCTCGACGGCGCCTGCCAGGCGGCCAAGACCGTGCCCCAGTCGGTCACCGAGACCCACCTCGAGGAGTGGGCCGCGGGCCTGGGCGCCGACATCCGGCGCGGCCACGAGGTCCTCTCCGTCCACGACGACGGCGAGGGCGTCGACGTCGCGGTCCGCGGGCCCGACGGCGAGCGGACCCTGCGCGCCGCCTGGCTGGTCGGCTGCGACGGCGGGCGCAGCACCGTGCGCAAGGCCGCCGGCTTCGACTTCCCCGGCACCCCGGCCACCATGGAGATGTTCCTCGCCGACCTCAAGGGCATCGAGCTCAAGCCCCGGATGATCGGCGAGACCCTCCCCGGCGGCATGGTCATGGTCGGCCCGCTGCCCGGCGGCACCACCCGCATCGTGGTCTGCGAGCGCGGCACGCCCCCGCGGCGGCGCGAGAGCCCGCCCTCCTTCGACGAGGTCGCCGCCGCCTGGCAGCGGCTCACCGGCGAGGACATCTCGGCCGCCGAACCGGTGTGGGTCAGCGCCTTCGGCGACGCCGCCCGGCAGGTCACCGAGTACCGGCGCGGCCGCGTCCTGCTGGCCGGCGACGCCGCCCACATCCACCTGCCCGCCGGCGGACAGGGCATGAACACCGGCATCCAGGACGCCTTCAACCTCGGCTGGAAACTCGCCTCCGTGGTGCACGGGCGGGCCCCGCTGGGCCTGCTCGACACCTACCACACCGAACGGCACGCCGTCGGCCGGCGGCTGCTGATGAACACCCGCGCCCAGGGGCTGCTGTTCCTGAGCGGCGCCGAGGTGCAGCCCCTGCGCGACTCGCTCAAGGAGCTCATGGCGTACGAGGACGTGGCCCGCCACCTCGCCGCCATGGTCACCGGCCTGGAGATCACCTACGAGGTGGGCAAGGGCTCCCACCCGCTGCTCGGCCGGCGCATGCCCCACCTGGAGCTGGCCGCGGCCGACGGCACCACCTCCAGCACCGCCCTCCTGCGCCCCGGCCGCGGGGTGCTCCTCGACCTGGCGGACAACCCGCGGCTGCGCGGGCGCGCGGCCGCCTGGGCGGAACGGGTCGACACCGTCACCGCCCGGCCGCGCGGGGCCGCCGACGGACTGCACGACACCACCGCCCTGCTGATCCGGCCCGACGGATACGTGGCATGGGCCGCGCCCGGCAGCCACCACGACCTGCCGATGGCGCTCGACCGCTGGTTCGGGACCCCCTGACGACCGGGGCCCCGGCGACCGGCACCCCCTGAGGCCGACGCATCCGACGGCCGGACGAGCACGTCAACCGGAGGAACCACACATGGCAACGCCGCAAGCAACGATCGAGCGCGCCCCCGCAGGGCCCGGAGCCGCCCCGGCCGGCCCCGACGGGGAACGCCGCGACATCGTCCGGGCGGCCCGGACCGTCCTCGCCCGCGAGGGCTGGAGGCACTGCACCGCCGAGGCCACCGCCGCCGAGGCCGGCCTCCCGACGGCCTCCGTCGGCCGCCACTTCCCCGACCACGAGCAACTGCTGCTGGGCGTCCTCCTGGACAGCTCCGCGTCCGTCGCCGCCTCCCTCGCGGCCGTCGCCGAGAGCTACCTCGCGGAGATCCGCGACCTCCGCGAGGACCTGATCGCGCTCGGCCGGGCCTGGCTGGCGCCGCTGGAGGCCTTCCGCGAGCACTTCGCGATCGTCCGGCACATCAGCGCCGAGGTCACCCACCTGCCCGCCGAGGCCGTCGACAAGTGGCAGGCCACCGGCCCCCGCCAGGCCCGGCGCGAACTGGCCCGCCGCCTGCGGCAGGTCGCCGACCGCGGCCTGCTCGACATCACCGACGCCGACCAGGCGGCGGAGCGCTTCATCCTGCTGGTCCCCTCGTCCGTCGTCCAGCGCTCCTTCCACGGCGCGCTGCCGCTCGGACGCGCCGAGGAGGACGCGCTCATCGCCGACGGAGTGGACGACTTCATCCGCCTGTACGGCCCGGCCTCCCGCTGACCGCCGGCCCACCGGCCCGCCGACCCCGCCGATTCCCGGAGAGAGTGGAAACAATGCACAGCAACCTGATCGTGGCGCGGATGGACGTCCGTTCGAGCGCCGAGGTGGCCAAGATCTTCGCCGAGTTCGACCGCACCGACATGCCGGAGCGCATGGGCACGCTCCGCCGGCGCCTGTTCTCCTACAACGGGCTCTACTTCCACCTCCAGGACTTCGCCGAGGACGACGGCGGCGAGCGCATCGAGCAGTCCCGCAACGACCCGCGGTTCATGCGCATCAGCTACGACCTCCAGCCCTTCATCCAGCCCTACGACCCGGAGACCTGGCGCTCCCCGGCCGACGCGATGGCCACCCGCTTCTACGACTGGACGGCGACGGAGTGATGTCCGCGACCGCAGAGATGACGGGAGGGCACCGACCGTGGGCCGCCGGGTAGTCATCACGGGCATCGGGGTGCTGGCGCCGGGGGGCATCGGTGTCCGGGAGTTCTGGGAGCTGCTGAGCTCGGGGCGCACGGCCACGCGGGAGATCACCCACTTCGACGCCTCCCCCTTCCGCTCCCGGGTGGCGGCCGAGGCCGACTTCCTGCCGGAGCTGCACGGGCTGACCGACGAGGAGATCCGCCGCATGGACCGCGCCGCCCAGTTCGGCGTGGTCGCGGCGCGCGAGGCGGTCGCCGACAGCGGCCTCGACTTCGCCGCCCTCGACCCGTACCGCACCGGTGTCAGCATCGGCACCGGCGTGGGCGCGGTCTCCAGCCTCGACAAGGCCTACCGGACGGCCACCGACCACGGCCGGCTCGCGGCGGTGGACCACATGCGGGCCCCCGCCGACCTCTACGACCACTTCGTACCCGGCTCCTTCGCCACCGAAGTGGCCTGGGCTGTCGGCGCCGAAGGCCCCGCCACGGTGGTCTCCACCGGCTGCACCTCCGGCATCGACTCGGTGGCGCACGCCGTCGACCTCATCCGCGAGGGCAGCGCCGACGTCATGGTCACCGGCGCCACCGACGCCCCGATCACGCCCCTCACCCTGGCGTGCTTCGACGCGGTCAAGGCGACGACCAGCCTCAACGACGACCCGGCACGGGCCTCCCGGCCCTTCGACGCCACCCGCCGGGGCTTCGTCCTCGGCGAGGGCGCCGCCGTGTTCGTCCTCGAGGAACTGGAGAGCGCCCGCCGCCGCGGCGCGACCGTCTACGCGGAGGTGGCCGGCTACGCCTCCCGCTCCAGCGCCTTCCACATGACGGGACTGCGCCCCGACGGCCGCGAACTGGCCGAGGCCATCACGGTGGCGCTCGACGAGGCGCACCTGAACCCGTCCGACCTCGACTACGTCAACGCCCACGGATCCGGCACCCGGCAGAACGACGCCCACGAGACCGCCGCCTACAAGCTGGCGCTCGGCCCGTACGCCCACCGCACCCCGGTGAGCTCGGTCAAGTCGATGATCGGGCACTCGCTGGGTTCCGTCGGCTCCATCGAGATCGCGGCGTCCGTCCTCGCGATGCGCCACCACCTCGTGCCGCCGACCGCGAACCTGCGCACCCGGGACCCCCAGTGCGACCTCGACTACGTCCCGCTCGCCGCGCGGGAGCACCGCACCGATGCCGTCCTCACGGTCAGCAGCGGGTTCGGCGGGTTCCAGAGCGCGATGGTGCTGGCCCGGCCCGACAGGAGGACCGCATGAGCGCCCGAACCCTGGTCACGGGCATCGGCGTGGCCGCCCCCAGCGGCCTCGGGGTGGAGGACTTCTGGGCGGCGACCCGGATCGGCAAGAACGCCATCGGGCCCGTCACCCGCTTCGACGCCTCCTCCTACCCGGCGCGCCTGGCCGGGGAGATCCACGGCTTCGAGCCCGCGGAACACCTCCCGGGCCGGCTCGTCCCCCAGACCGACCGGGTGACGCAGCTCGCCCTCGTCGCCACGGACTGCGCGTTCGAGGACGCGGGCCTCGACCCGGGCGACCTCCACCCCTGTGACATGGGGGTGGTCACCGCGGCCGGATCCGGGGGCGCGGAGTTCGGCGAGAACGAGCTGCGCAAGTTCTGGAGCCAGGGGCCCAAGCACGTCAGCGCGTACCAGTCGTTCGCCTGGTTCTACGCCGTGAACACCGGCCAGATCGCGGTGCGCAACGACCTGCGCGGTCCCACCGGGGTCCTCGTCGGCGACCAGGCCGGCGGGCTCGACGCCCTCGCCCAGGCGCGGCGCCGGCTCCGCAAGGGCAGCCGGCTGATCGCCGCCGGCGGCTTCGACGCCCCGATCTGCTCGCTCGGCTGGGCCGCGCACCTCGCCGGGGGCGACCTGTCCACCGGCGACGGACCCGAACGGGCCTACCTGCCCTTCGACGAGGCCGCCTGCGGCTACGTCCCGGGCGAGGGCGGCGCGCTGATCATCCTGGAGGACGAGGAGGGCGCGGTCGCCCGCGGGGCACGGGACGCCTACGCCGAGTTCGCCGGATACGGCGCCACGCTCGACCCCCGCCCCGGCAGCGGCCGTGAACCCGGCCTGCGCCGGGCTGCCCTGGCCGCGCTCGCCGACGCCGGCTGCCATCCGGCCGAGGTCGACGTGGTCTTCGCCGACGGGGCGGGCGTGCCGCGGCTCGACCGGGAGGAGTCCGAGGCCATCACCGCGGTCTTCGGCCCGCTCGGCGTACCGGTCACCGCGCCCAAGACGACGACCGGGCGGATGGGGGCCGGCGGAGCCCCCGTCGACGTGGTCTCGGCGGTCCTCTCCATGCGGGAGGGACTGATCCCGCCGACCACCAACGTGGAGCTCTCGCCCGCGTACGACATCGACCTCGTGGCCGTCCGGCCGCGGACGGCGTCGGTGCGCACCGCGCTCGTCCTCGCGCGCGGCCGCGGCGGCTTCAACTCCGCGGTGGTGCTGCGCGCGCTCGACTGAGCGGCCCCGTCCCGCCCGGCCCGCGCCCGTCCCCGTCCCCCACCGGGGCGGGGACGGGCGCCCCCATGCCCCGCACCGAACTCCCGCAGCCGGAAACACCGGTGCGGTACACCGATGAAGGGACCCCACGTGTCCAAGCAGGAATTCACCTTCGACGACCTCAAGCGCATCCTCCTGGAGGGCGCCGGAGCCGACGAGGAGATCGACCTCGACGGCGACATCCTCGACACCGACTTCGAGTCGCTGGGCTACGAGTCGCTGGCGCTGCTCGAAACCGGCAGCCGGATCGAGCGCGAGTTCGACATCACGCTGGACGACGACATCTTCGCCGACCACACCACCCCGCGCTCGCTCGTCGAGGCGATCAACGCGAGCCTCAAGGTCACGGTCGACGCCTGAGCCGCCCGCACCGGCCGGAGACGCGGCACCCCCCTGCGGGGGCCGCGGCTCCGGCTCCCCGCCACCACCCCTCCGCCCCCACCCCCGCCCACAGAAAGGGAGTACGCCCATGGCCATCGATCAGGACCTCACCGAGACCCAGGTGATCGTGGTCGGCGCGGGCCCCGTCGGACTGCTGCTCGCCGGAGAACTCCGGCTGGCGGGCACGGACGTGGTGGTGCTCGACACGCTCACCGCCCCCACCTCCGAATCGCGGGCGTCCACCCTGCACGCCCGCACCATGGAGATCCTCGACAGCCGCGGCCTGCTGGAGCCGATCGGCGAGGTACCGCACGACAGCGCCGGACACTTCGGGGGCATCCCCCTCGACCTCGGCCTGCCCGGCCCCTACCCGGGGCAGTGGAAGGTGGCCCAGACCCGCCTGGAGGAAGTCCTCGGGGAGTGGGCCGCCGACCTGGGCGCGGACATCCGGCGCGGCCACGAGCTGACCGGACTGGCCGAGACGCGGGACGGGGTGACCGCCACCGTACGCACCGAGGGCGGAGCGCTGACCCTGCGGGCCGCGTACGTCGTCGGCTGCGACGGCGAGAACAGCGCCGTCCGCCGACTGGGCGGCTTCGACTTCCCCGGCACCGACGCCGAACGCGAACTGCTGCGGGCGGACGTCGCCGGGATCGACATCCCGGGCCGCCGCTTCGAGCGCAAGGAGGGCGGTCTCGTCATCGCCGCCCGGCGGCCCGACGGGGTGACCCGGGTGATGGTGCACGAGTTCGGGGCGCGGCCCCGGCCCGGGCAGCCCTCGTTCGAGGAGGTCGCCGACAGCTGGAAGCGCATCACCGGCGAGGACATCGGCGGCGGCACCCCGCTGTGGGTGAACTCGTTCGGCGACGCCTCCCGGCAGGCCTCCGAGTACCGGCGGGGCCGGCTGCTGCTCGCCGGGGACGCGGCGCACCAGCAGATGCCGATCGGCGGCCAGGCCCTCAACCTCGGGCTCCAGGACGCCTTCAACCTCGGCTGGAAGCTGGGCGCCCGGATCGCCGGGCACGGCACGGACGCGCTGCTGGACACCTACCACGAGGAGCGGCACGCGGTCGGGCAGGGCGTCCAGAGCAACGTCAGGACCCAGGCGCTGCTGCTGCTCGGGGGACCCGAAGTCGACGCGGTGCGGGAGGTGTTCGCGGAGCTGAGCGCCAGTGAGAACGTGCGGACGCACCTGGCCGGGCTGATCTCCGGGCTGTCCGTCCGCCATGCCGTGGGCTCCGCCGCCTCCGAGGACGGGAGCGGGCTCACCGGCTCGCGCGTGCCGGCCTGGGAGGTCACCACCGCCGAGGGGAGCACCACCACGCTGGGGCTGCTGCGGCCGGGGCGGGGGCTGCTGCTCCTGCCGCCGGGCGAGGAGGCCCGGCGGACGGAGCTCGCGCTGACGGCTGAGGCCTGGGGCGAGCGGGTCCGGGTCGTGCGGGCCGTGGCCGTGACCGGCGGTGCCGGTGCCTCCGGTGTGCCCGAGGGGGCGGTGCTCGTGCGGCCCGACGGGTACGTGGTCTGGGCCGACGGACCGGGGGCGGGGGCGCTGGACGAGGCGCTCGCGCGGTGGTTCGGGGGTCCGGGGGCGGGCGGTGCTCCTGCCGTCGCCGCCGTTCCCGTGCTGCCGGAGCCGGCCCCGCGGACGCAGGCCGTGCCGCAGGTGCTCGCCGGGGTCCGGCGGGGCGTCGGCGGGGAACGCCTCACCGGGCGGACCGCGCTGGTCACCGGGTCGAGCCGGGGCATGGGCCGGGCGGCCGCGATCCGGCTCGCCCAGGAGGGTGCGCTCGTCGCCGTCCACTACCACCGGGACGAGTCGGCGGCGCGCGAGGTCGTCACCTCGGTGGAGAAGGACGGCGGGCGGGCCTTCGCGGTACGGGGGGAGCTGGGTGTCGACGGTGACGTGGACGGCCTGTTCGCCGTGCTGGAGGAGGACCTGCGGGAGCGGACCGGCTCCACCGACCTGCACATCCTGGTGAACAACGCCGGGGTGATGGGCGGGGTCGGCGCGGACGAGGTCACGCCGGAGCAGTTCGACCGGATCTTCGCGGTCAACGCGAAGGCGCCGTTCTTCCTGATCCAGCGGGCGCTGCGGAACATGCCGGACGGCGGGCGGATCATCAACATCTCGTCGGGGCTCACGCGGTTCGCCAACCCGGACGAGATCGCGTACGCGATGAGCAAGGGCGCGCTGGAACAGCTCGCGCTGCACTTCGCGAAGGCGCTCGGGCCGCGCCGGATCACCATCAACTCGGTCGCACCGGGGATCACGCGGAACGGGAACCCGGTGTTCGACATCCCGGAGGCGGTGGAGCAGATGGCGGGGCTGTCGGCGTTCGGGCGGGTGGGTGAGCCGGAGGACGTCGCGGACGTGGTGGCGTTCCTGGCCACCGACGAGGCCCGGTGGATCACGGGGTCGTTCGTCGACGCCACGGGGGGCACGCTGCTGGGGTGACGCGGGCGCGGCGCGGCTTTCGGGTGCCGCTGCGCGGTGCCTCTCCCCGCCCCGCCCTTCCCCCGTTCCCCGGGGCTGCGCCCCGGACCCCTCGGGGGCTCCGCCCCCGCCCCCCCCCCGCGCCTCAAACGCCGGCGGGGCTGGATTTGGCTCGGCTCGGCGATCGTCTGCGGGGCTGTCCATGGTTCCGCCCACTTCGACTCCGTCGGCGTGTGTATCCCACGCCGCCACGCCGACGGTGGGCGGGCCGTTCGGGGATCCCTCCCCGGGCGGTCCGCCCCTTTCTTCCGAATGCGAGTGTGTACTTCCCGATGAGCATTGCCTCCGGCGCGCGGGCCGGGGCCCGTTGGGCTCTGGTGGCCGTGCTTGCCGCGAACATGTTGGTGGACGCCCTGGAGGTGTCCGCGACCCTGGTGGCGCTGCCCGCCGTCGGCAGTGGGCTGGGGGCTTCCGTCACCCGGGTGCAGTGGGTCGTCACCGGGTTCGCCGCCGGGTTCGCGGGGGCGGTGCTGCTCGGCGGGCGGCTGGTGGAGTGGTTCGGGCGGCGGCGGGTGTTCCTCGTCGCGCTGCTCCTCTTCGCCGCCGCCTCGATGGGCGGGCCGCCGGCCGACCGGCTGGACCTGCTCGTCGCCACCCGGGTGGTGAAAGGTTTCTGCGTCGCACTGACCGCGCCCACCGGGCTCGCCATCATCGTGGCTTCCGTCCCCGAGGGGGAGCCGCGGCGGCGGGCCGTTTCGGTGTACACGCTGTTCGGGGCGGCCGGGTTCTGTTCCGGGCTGCTGCTGTCCGGGCTGCTCACCGGGGCGGCGGGCTGGCGGTGGACCCTGGCGTTCCCGGCGCCCGTCGCGCTGGTGCTGTTCGCCGTCGCGCTGCGGGTGGTCCCCCGGGAGCCGGCCGTCTCCGGCGGCGGGGCGCGGTGGCACGCGGTGGTGGCCGGGGGTGCGCTCACCTCGGCCGTGCTGCTGCTGGTGGACGCCCTGGCCCGCCGGTGGTGGGGCGGGGTCCTCGCGGCCGCGGCCGCGGCGCTGGTCCTCGTACGGGCCGAACGGGCCTCCCCGCGGCCCCTCGTGCACACCGCGCTGCTGCGCCACGGGCCGCTCGTGCGCTCCGCGCTGGGGGCGGCCGCGCTCAACGGCTCGTACGTGAGCTTCCTGCTGGTGGCCGCGCTCGATCTGCGGCGCGGCGGCTGGAGCGCCTGGGAGACGGCCCTCGGGTTCCTGCCCGCCGGTGCCCCCCTGGCGCTGACCGCCCTGCACTCGGGGCGGATCGCCGCCCGGCTGGGGCCGGCGCGGGCCGTGGCCGCCGGGGCGCTCGCGGCCCCGGCCGGATACGCGCTCTACCCGCGCTCAGGCGCGGGCGGTGTGACGTATGTCGAACTGTTGCCCTCCATGTCCCTTGTCGGACTCGCCTTCGTGCTCGCCTTCACGGCGCTGCACCTCCAGGCGACCGGCACCCTCCCCTCCGGTCTCCAGGCGGCGGCCGGCGGGCTCTACCAGACCTGCGTGCAACTCGGCGCGGCGCTCACCCCGGCGCTGGCGTCCGCGCTGTACGCGGCCTCCGGCCGGAGCGCGGCGCTCTGGCTGGTCACCGCCGTCGGCCTGGCCGGCGCGGGCGTCGCCCTCGCCGGACTCGTACCCCCCTCGACCGACCCGTCCTGAGAAACCGCCGGAGCTCCCTCTCCCTCCCGCGGTGCCCACCTCGACCAGGAAAGCATCATGACCACACTTCACATGTCACAGACATACGAGACAGACAACGGCCTGGTCCACATGACCCGGCCCGACATGGCCGTCCTGGCCACCGCCGGACTGCGCGAGCGGACGCGGATCCTCGAGCAGTACGTGCGCGAGGAGCTCGGGCGCATCCTCGGCATCGAGCCGCACCTCGTCGACACCACCGGCCGCCCCATGGGCTGCCTCGGCATCGGCTCGATCTCCGGCATCGAACTCCAGTACCGCATGGAGGCCACCCTCGGCGTCGACGTGAACCTCCAGCGGCTGCTGCTCGCCAACAGCGCCCAGGAGCTCATCGACTGCCTCGCCGGTCAGCTCGGTCCCGAGGCCCACCTGCACGGGGCAGCGGTGCCGGCATGACGACTACGACTCTGCTGCCGGCCGCCCGCCCGGTGGTGAACCACCAGGGCCTGGACCGGCCCGACTTCACCCTCTCCGCCGACCGGGTCGACCTCTGGCTGATCCGCCGCCCGACCGGGCCGGACGCCGACGCCCTCGCGGTGGGCGAACTCGACGCGGAGGAGCGCAAGCGCGCCGACGCCTTCATCCGCCGATCGGACGGCATGCTCTACGCCGCCGCGCACGTCGCGGTGCGCCGGCTGCTCGGACGTTACACGGCCACTCTGCCCCAGGACGTCCGCTTCATGCGCGAGCCCTGCCCCGGCTGCGGCGAGGCGCACGGCCGCCCGGCGCTGTCGCCCCCGCCGCCGCCGCTGCACTACTCGCTCTCGCACAGCGGGGGAGTGGCCATGGTCGGCGTCGGGACGGTTCCGCTCGGCGTTGACGTGGAGAAACTCCCCGGCGCCGAGACCGTGGACATCTGCTCCAAGGCGCTGCACCCCGACGAGCAGATCGAGATAGCCGAAGCCGGGTCGTCGGACGCCCGCCGGCACCTCTTCGGGCAGATCTGGACGCGCAAGGAAGCGTTTCTCAAGGGGCTTGGGACAGGGTTGAGCCGCTCACCCGCCGAGGACTACCTGGGCACCGAACTGGACCGGCACCCCGAGGGCTGGACCATGGTCGGCGTCCCCGCGGACACCACCCACGCCGCCGCGGTGGCGGTCAAGGGGCAGGCCCCGAAGGTCGTCAACGTCAGGTGGGTGCCCGACACCTGGCTGGCCGCAGGCAACACCGTGTGCGGCGCCGCCGCCCCCGGACCGAGCGACACGGTCCTCGCCAGTTGAACCGCAAGTAAGGACGTGACCGGATGACCCGCACCGCCTTCCTCTTCCCGGGCCAGGGCTCCGAATGCGCCGGCATGGGCAAGGAGCTGCTCGCCCTGCGGCCCGACCTCGCCGACACCTACTACCGCACGGCCGACGACCTCCTCGGCTTCCCGCTGTCCCGGCTGTGCGTCGACGGGTCCCCCCGGGACCTGGAGGACCCGACGGTCGCGCAGCCGGCCGCCTTCCTGACCAGCATGGCCGTACTGGAGGTGCTGCGCGGCCGGGGCCTGGAGCCGGACGCGGTGGCCGGCCACAGCCTGGGCGAGTACGCGGCGCTGGTGGCCGCGGGCGCCCTGGAGTGGACCGAGGCGCTGTGGCTGGTGCGGCTGCGCAGCGAACTGGTGGCGACCGTCGGGGACCGGGTCGGCAGCGCCACGGCCGCGGTCATTGGCCTGAGCCGCCCGGACCTGACGCGCCTGTGCGCGGAGACCCGGGCGGCGACGGGCCAGGTGGTCGAGGTGGCCGGGGACAACGAGCCGCGGCAGACCGTGGTGTCCGGGCAGGCCGAGGCGGTGGCCCGGGTGACGGAGGAGGCCCGGGCGGCCGGGGCGCGGGTGGAATGGCTGCGGACCGGCGGTCCGTTCCACTCCAGCCTGCTCGGCGAGGCCGAGGCGGAGTTCACCGAGACGCTGATCGCGACGGAGTTCCGCGACCCGGCCGTGCCGCTGGTCTCCGGTGTCACCGGCGGGTGGGTAACGACGGCCGCCGAGGCCGTGGTCGCCCTGCGCTGCCAGCTCACCACCCCGGTGCGCTGGACCGGGGCGGTGGAGACGCTCGCCGCCTCGGGCGCGGACCGGTTCGTGGAGGTGGGCCCCGGCCGGGTGCTCGGGGGGCTGGTCCGCCGCATCCTGCCGGGGGCCCGGGTCCACAGCACGCACACGCCCGACGGGCTGGCGCGGGTGGTGGACGAGCTGAGCGCGACCACGGTCTGACCGGCCCGCCCCGTCCCCGCACGCACGCACGTCAGACCCGCCGCGCCGACGGCCGGCGGGAGGTCACGAGACGAGGAGCAGTCCATGGACACGCATCCGGAGGCCGGCCGCCTCATCCACGTGGTCAAGGGGCGGCCCGACGCCCGGGAACTGGCGGCGCTCACCGCCGTCGTCCTGGCCCGGGCGGCGGCGTACGAGGGCCAGCACGGCGGCACGGCCGGCTGCGGGCCCACCCTGGCGGGCTGGCGCTGCCCACAGCAGCCCCGGGCCTTCCACGGCGCGCGCACCTGGCGGGAGAACCCCGCCGCGACGCGCCCGGCCTGATCCGGTCCGGGACCGGGCCGCGCCACCCGCGCGGCCCGCTCCCGGTCCCCGGGTCCGGCAGGACACCGCGCGGGGCCGTACCGCCCCGCGGCCCCTCGTGGACGCCCGACCACATCGCCGACCCGGTCAAGGAGTTCGCGGGCGGACGCTCCAGACCGCGGTACCCCGTGAGTCCGCCCACAGGAGAGGGCCATGCCATCGACCTACGACGACATCGCGGAGCTGCGCGACCAGATACGGATCCTGCGCGACCGCGCCGAACTGCGGGAGCTGTTCGACCGCTACGTCACCGCCCTGGACACCTTCGACGGGACCGGTCCGGACGAGGCCCGGTTCGCCACGCTGTTCACCGAGGGGGCCACCTTCGCCTTCCCGATCGGCGTGTGCACGGGCGTCGAGGCCTTCGCCGCCCTCCAGCGCGAGGCCCGGGGGCGGTGGGCGCGCACCCACCACGTGAGCGCCAACCACTCCATCACCCTCGACGGGGACCGGGCCGTCGTCCGGGCCCAGCAGGTCACCACCCACGTCCACCACGCCGGTCCGGGGCCGGCCGCCCACTTCGACGTGGGCGGGCACACCGAGGCCCGTGCCGTGCGCACCGCGGACGGCTGGCGGCTGAGCCACGTCTCGTTCCGCGTGGTGTGGGACTCCGGCGTCCGGCTGCCCGAGCTCGCGGGCGTCCGCCTGTGAGCTGCGGATGAGCGCCGTACGGCCCGTCGTCCTCGACGCGGATGGGATCCCGCTGTCCGGGCTGCTCGCCCTGCCCGCCGACCCCGTGCCGCGGGCCGTGGTGGTGGCCCTGCACGGGGCGGGGATGCGGGCGGGCTACTTCGACAGCCGGGTGCGGCCCGGGTTCTCCCTGCTGGAGCTCGGCGCCTCGCTGGGCTTCGCCGTGCTGGCCCTGGACCGGCCCGGCTACGGGGAGTCGGCCCGGGCGCTGCCCCGGGGGCTGGACCTCGCCGGGCAGACCGACGCCCTGCTCGCCGCCCTCGACGGGTACGCCCGCGGGCACGAGCTCGGCGCGGGCTTCTTCCTCGTGGCGCACTCCAACGGCGGCCGCCTCGCGCTGTCGGCTGCGGCCGCCGCCCGGGGCCGGAGCGCGCCGCTGGGCGTGGACCTGTGCGGCGTCGGGCGTCATTTCGCCGTGGATCCGGGGCAGTTGCCCGGGACGGACTTCCCCGGACAGTGGCGCCGGCACTGGGGCGCGCTGCGCTTCTACCCGCCGGAGGCCTTCCGGGCCTGCACCGACCTGGTGTGTCCGGTTCCCGCCGAGGAGGCCCGCGAGACCCCGCTGTGGCCGGGGGCGTACCCCGCCGTGGCGGCCGGTGTACGGGCTCCGGTGCGCTTCACCTTCGCCGAGCAGGAGCTGTGGTGGAGGCATGACAGCGCGGCACTGGAGGAACTGCTGAGTCCGCTGATAAGGGCCTCCACAGAAGTGGTCATCCAGCCCCATGCTGGACACAACACCAGTCTGGGCTGGGCCTCCCGCTCGTACCACCTGCGGGTCATGGCCTTCCTGGAGGAGTGCCTGCTCGCCCGCGAGCCGGGGTGGGGCGGGTTCCGGTCTCAACTGACCGGGAAATGAAGAAGGTTGACCGGAATCTGACATAGATCCCGTTGACCAACAGATGGGCACCAACGAGGCTTTTCGTGAGCATCCCGTGACGTGTACCGAAGTCCGTCATACCGGGACACGTCCACTCGAGCTCTCGCAAGTCTGTTTGATTCATCACCTTGCTTGATTCATCAGATCATTCCGCAAAGGAACACACATGAGTGACGTGAAGGACCTGGTGCAGGTCGCCGGCATCATCGACGCCGAGGAGGCCAAGCTGCTGGCCGAGGAGGGCGTCGACTGGTTCGGCTTCCCGCTCCGCCTCCCGTCGGGCAAGGACGACATCTCCGAGGCCGAGGCCACGGAGATCATCGCCGGCCTGACGGCTCCCCAGGAGGGCGTCCTCATCAGCTACATGGTGGACGCCGACGAGATCAGCGCGTTCACCACGCAGCTCGGCGTCAAGGCCGTCCAGCTGCACGGCGACGTCACGCCCGAGGAGCTGCGCAAGCTCAAGGACATCCGCCCCGACCTCTACGTGCTCAAGAGCCTGGTCGTGAAGGAGGACAACGCCGAGGAGCTGCTCCAGTTCGTCGACGAGGTCGCCGAGTTCGTGGACATGTTCATCACGGACACCTTCAACCCGGCCACCGGTGCCAAGGGCGCCACCGGCCTCACCCACGACTGGAACGTCAGCGCCGAGCTCGTGCGCCGTTCCCCCAAGCCCCTCATGATGGCCGGCGGCCTGAGCCCGGAGAACGTCGCCGACGCGATCCGCTTCGTCAAGCCCGCCGCCGTGGACGCGCACAGCCTCCTCGAGGGCGACGACCGCCGCAAGGACCGCGCCAAGGTCGCGAAGTTCGTGGCCGAGTCGCGCAAGGCCTTCGCCGAGATCGCCAGCGCCTGATCTCGGCACCCGACCCACACGGTTGCGGTTCCCGGGGCCCACACGGCCCCGGGCCCGGCCGCAGCACGTCTCCACGACCGACGAGAAGCAGGTTTCTCATGGCGACCGGCCACCACAATGTCCACCCGCTGCCGCAGACCAACCAGCTCCGCGCCATGCACACGATCATCCGTGACCGCAGAGCCTCCCGCGCGGACTTCGTGTTCTACTCCCGGCGCATCATCCGCCTCCTGCTCGAATCGGCGCTCAACCAGCTGCCGTTCGACCAGCACGAAGCCATCACGCCGGTCGGAGAGACGTACGAGGGCCTGAGACTCGGCCCCCAGCTGTGCGCCGTGCCCGTGGTCCGGGCCGGCGACTCGATGCTCGACGAGCTCCGCCAGGTCATCCCCGACATCACCGTCGGCAAGCTGCTCATCCAGCGGGACAAGACCACCAAGCTCCCGCACCTGTTCTACAAGAACTTCCCCGAGGACATCGCCAACCGGCACGTCCTGCTCCTGGAGCCGATGCTCGCCACCGGCGGCAGCGCCAAGGCGGCCATCGAGGTCCTCCTCGACGCCGGAGTGAAGGAGGGGAACATCATCTTCGTGAACTTCCTCGCCTCCCCCGAGGGCATCGAGGCCGTCCACGCCGCGTACCCGCTCGTCAAGATCGTCACGTCCTCGATCGAGCAGCGCCTCAACGAGAACGCGTTCATGATCCCGGGCATCGGCGACTTCGGTGACCGCTACTTCGGAACGACCGACTCGGCAGTCGCCTGATGAGGAGCAGTCGTACCGTTGTCGACTCCGCGCTGACGGCACTCGCGCCGGCGATCTGGGGGTCCACGTACCTGGTCACCACGGAGCTCCTGCCGGAGGGCCGGCCGCTGCTGGCCTCCCTGCTCCGTGCCCTGCCCGCCGGCCTGATCCTCGTGATCATCGGCCGGCAGCTGCCCAAGGGCATCTGGTGGTGGCGCGCCCTGGTGCTCGGCGTGCTGAACATCGGCGCCTTCTTCTACCTGCTCTTCGTGGCCGCCTACCACCTGCCGGGCGGCGTCGCGGCGCTGGTGATGTCCATCCAGCCGATGATCGTGCTCCTGCTCGGGGCCGCGCTGCTGAAGGACAAGATCAAGCCGATCCACCTGATCTCCTGCGCCCTCGGCGCGGCGGGCGTGGCGCTGCTGGTCCTCCAGCCGAACGCCGGGCTCAACGCCACCGGTGTCATCGCGGGTCTGCTGGGCGCGCTCAGCATGGCCTCCGGCATCGTGCTGACCAAGCGCTGGGGCCGTCCCGAAGGCGTGGGCCTGCTGCCCTTCACCGGCTGGCAGCTCACCGTCGGCGGCCTGGTCCTGCTCCCGATCGCCCTGATCGGCGAGGGCCTGCCGAGCGAGATCACCGGCAAGAACCTGCTGGGCTTCGCCTACCTCGGCCTCATCGGCGCCCTGTTCGCCTACGCGATCTGGTTCCGCGGTGTGGCCCGGCTGCCCGCGCTGGCGGTCTCGTTCCTGAGCTTCGCCTCGCCGCTGGCGGCCACGCTGCTCGGCTACTTCGTCCTCGACCAGTCGCTCTCGCCGATCCAGCTCGTCGGAGCCGCGACCGTGGTGGCGTCCGTGGTCCTGGCCCAGCCGCGCAAGGGCAAGCCCAAGCCCGAAGCGGAGCCGGCCCGCCAGACCTCGCGGGAGTCCGTCCAGGCGTAAGCCGCGGACGACGCCCGCCCGAGACTCCCCGCCCGCTCCCGCCCCCGAGGCGGGCGGGGAGCGGTGGTGGCACAC
>NZ_JBHVUQ010000050.1:0-47228 GCF_042884105.1 Streptomyces sp. NPDC058157 | reverse complement strand
CGTACGCCACACCCGCAGTGGGTGGCGTACGCGCCTCCGCACGCCCGCCGGGGGCACGGAGGGGGTTCGGCAGCGGCCGGGGGTCCGGGGTCGCCGGGCTCCGGACTCCGGACTCCGGGCTCCGGGCTCCGGGCTCCGGGCTCCGGGCTTCAGTGCACGAAGGCCGGTTCCGGCGCCGGTTCCGCCGCGGCCTTCTTGGCGCCGAGGTGGTTGAAGGCCAGGTTGAGCAGGATCGCGACCACGCATCCGGTGCTGATGCCGGAGTCGAGGACGACCAGCAGGTCCTTGGGGAAGGCGTGGTAGAAGTTCGGCGCGGCGATCGGGATCAGGCCGATGCCGACCGAGGCGGCGACGATGAGGGCGTTCTCGCCCTTCTCCATGGCCGCGCCCGCCAGGGTCTGGATGCCGCTGGCCGCCACCGAGCCGAAGAGGACGATGCCGGCGCCGCCGAGGACGGGCAGCGGGACGACCCCGATGACGGAGGCGGCCACCGGACACAGGCCCAGCAGGATCAGGATGCCGCCGCCCGCGGCGACGACGAAGCGGCTGCGGACCTTGGTCATCGCGACGAGTCCGATGTTCTGCGCGAAGGCGCTGCACATGAACCCGTTGAACAGGGGGCTGAGCGCGCTGCCGAGGGTGTCGGCGCGCAGGCCGCCCTCGATGGTCTTCGCGTCCGCCGGACGGCCCACGATCTTGCCGAGGGCCAGGATGTCGGCGGTGGACTCGGTCATGCAGACCAGCATCACGATGCACATCGAGATGATCGCCGCGACCTGGAACTGCGGGGCGCCGAAGTGGAAGGGGGTGGGGAAGCCGACGAGGTCCGCGTTCTTGACGGCGTCGAAGTTCGCCATGCCCAGGGGTATCGCGACGAGGGTGCCCGCGACCAGGCCGAGCAGGATGGAGATCTGCTGGAGGAACCCGCGCAGGAACTTGCGCATCACCAGGACGATCGCCAGGGTGAGCGCGGCCATGCCGATGTTCTTCATCGAGCCGTAGTCGGTGGCCGTGCGGTTGCCGCCCTGGGACCAGTTGAAGGCCACGGGGAGCAGCGAGACACCGATCAGGGTGATGACGGTGCCGGTGACCACGGGCGGGAAGAACCGGACGAGCTTGCCGAAGTAGGGGGCGGCGAGGAAGCCGACGACTCCGGCGACGATGATCGCGCCGAAGATGACGGGGATGGCGTCGTGCCCCTGCCCCTTGCCGATGGCGATCATCGGGGTCACACCGGCGAAGGAGACCCCGTTGACGAAGGGGAGTTTGGCGCCGATCTTCCAGAACCCGAGGGTCTGGAGGAGGGTGGCGAGCCCTGCGGTGAAGAGGGAGGCGCCCATCAGGAAGGCGGTCTCGGTGGCGGAGAGGCCCACGGCGGGGCCGACGATCATGGGCGGGGCGACGACACCCGCGTACATGGCGGCCACGTGCTGGAGGCCGCTGGTGAACATCTTGAACGGAGGCAAGGTCTCGTCGACCGGGTGCTTCTCGTCCGGTACTGCGACTGCATCTTTGCGGAACCTGGGCGCATCGGCCACGGCTTCCTCCGGTCGGTTAAACACGTCGGCAGGGACGTGGGTGTCAGGGAGGTGGTGCGAAAGCGTGCTGGTCGAGCCTTTATGGAGTTGTGGGTGGAGCCACTTCTGTTGTCCCAAGGGGTGCGGAATCGATTCGCCCAAAAACCGGTTCCACGCGGTGGTCCCCGCCCGGTCAGGGCTGGGGGTGCCGTGGCAGTGGCGCGGATGGCGCGCCGTGCGGGGGAAGGGGTGTCACGAGTCACCGCCCCGGGGGCGCCGTCGGATCTCTCCTCGGGCGCTTCCCGGGAACGGCTGCCGCGGACCCCGCTCGGGTCCGCGGCGGCCGGCCGGGGGCCGTCCCCCCCGGCCGGACTCCGTGGGGATCAGCCCTGCGCGGTGATACGCGCCAGGCGCTGGGCCTCCTCGCGGGTGGACACCGCGATGGCGTCCTCGTCCGCGAAGAGCAGCCGGTTGTTCTCGACGATCTGCTTGCCGTTGACGAACGAGGCGGTGACCGGGGCGGCCGCACCGAAGACGAGGGCGGTGACCGGGTCGGCGATCGAGGAGTGCAGGAAGGTGTTGAGGTTCCACAGGACCAGGTCGGCGCACTTGCCGACCTCGAGCGAGCCGATGTTGTCGGCGCGGCCGAGGACCTGCGCACCGCCGTAGGTGCCCAGGCGCAGCGACTGGCGGGCGTTGAGCGCGGCCTCGCGGTGCACCGGGTTCAGACGGTTGATCAGCAGCGCGTTGCGCAGCTCGGTGTGCAGCTCGCCGGACTCGTTGGAGGCGGTGCCGTCCACGCCGAGGCCGACCGGGACGCCGGCGGCCAGCATGTCCGGGACGCGGGCGATGCCGGCGGCCAGACGGGCGTTGGAGGACGGGCAGTGCGCGACACCGGTCTTGGTGCGGGCGAACGCGGCGATGTCGGAGTCGTTCATGTGGACGCTGTGCGCCATCCACACGTCCTCACCGAGCCAGCCGGTCGACTCGAAGTAGTCGGTCGGGCCCATGCCGAAGAGTTCGTGGCAGAACTTCTCCTCCTCGACGGTCTCCGAGCCGTGCGTGTGCATGCGCACACCGAGGCGGCGGGCCAGCTCGGCGCCCTGCTTCAGCAGCTCGGTGGAGACGGAGAAGGGGGAGCAGGGGGCGACGGCGACCTGGGTCATCGCGTCGAAGGAGGCGTCGTGGTACTTCTTGATCGTCGCCTCGGTGTCCGCAAGGGCACCCTCGAGGGTCTCGACCGCGTGGTCCGGCGGCAGGCCGCCGTCCTTCTCGCTGCGGTCCATGGAGCCGCGGGCGAGGGTGAAGCGGACGCCCATCTCGGACGCGGCGCGGATGATCGCGCCGGAGAGGTCGCCGGAGTTCTTGGGGTAGACGTAGTGGTGGTCCATCGCGGTGGTGACACCGCCGCGGGCCATCGCGGCCAGGGAGCCCTGGGCCGCCGAGTACGCCATCTGCTCGTCGATGCGCGCCCAGGTCGGGTACAGCGCGACGAGCCAGTTGAAGAGGTTGTGGTCGGTGGCCAGGCCACGCGTGATCCACTGGTAGAAGTGGTGGTGCGTGTTGACCAGACCGGGGGTCACGAGGTGCCCGGTGCCGTCGATGCGGCGGACGACGTTCTCGAGGTTCTCGGGGGCCTTGCCCGCGCCGACGAACTCGATCTTGTTGCCTGCGATGACGACGTGACCCGAGGCGTACTCGGTGTCGTTGGCGTCGACGGTCGCGATCGCACAGTTCTCGATGACGATGCGCTCTACGGCGCCGTCATGGGCTGCCGATGCTGCCATGGGACTTCCTCGTGCTTTCAGTGGCGGTGCGGGCACGGCAAAACCCTGGGGATTTGAGTGCCGGAGCCGGGGGCCTGACAGCTGACAGTACTGCCGCCCCGTGTGATGCGTCCGGGTGCCGATTCAGGAAGCTGTGGGGGTGTCGCCCCGGGGCCACTGCGGAGCCCCGGGGCGCACGTGCGCTGCTCAGAGGTTGGTCATGTCCACGGGGATACGGGCGTCAGCGCCGTCGCGGAGGACCGTCGCCTCGATCAGACCGTACGGACGGTCCGCGGCGAAGTACACCTCGTTGTCGTTCTTGAGGCCGAAGGGCTCCAGGTCGACGAGGAAGTGGTGCTTGTTCGGGAGCGAGAAGCGGACCTCGTCGATCTCCGAACGGTGGTTGATGATGCGCGAACCCATCTGGTACAGGGTCTGCTGCAGCGACAGGGAGTAGGTCTCCGCGAAGGCCTGGAGCATGTGCTTCTTGGTCTCGGCGTAGGACTTCTCCCAGTTGGGCATCCGCTGCTCGTCGTCGGTCCAGTTGAACCGCCAGCGGCCCGACACCTGGGTGGCCAGGATGCGGTCGTACGCCTCCTGCAGGGTCGTGTACTTGTCCTTCACGTAACCCCAGAACTCCGAGTTGGTGGAGTTCATGACGATCAGGTCCTTGAGGCCGGAGATGACCTCCCAGTTCTGGCCGTCGTACGTGATCTGGGTGACGCGGGTCTCCATGCCCTTGCGGACGAAGGAGTGGTTGACCTCGTCGGAGCCGATGAACTTCGAGTTGGCGTCCGAGGTGGCGATCCGGTCCCAGCCGTACTCCTCGATCCGGATGCGCGCGCGCTGGATCGGCTCCTGGCTGTTGACGAACCAGCGCGCCAGGTGGATGCCGAACTGCTCGGCGGACTCGATGCCGTACTCCTTGGCGAACGCGTACACCGTGTTCTTGGTGGTGTCCGTCGGGAGGACGTTGGCGTTCGAGCCGGAGTAGTGGACGTCGTCCATGTCGCCGGAGAGGGCGACCGAGACGTTCAGGTCCTTGATGTGGTGCGTGTCGCCGTCCCGCGTGATCTTGACGACGCGGTTCTCTGCTTTGCCGTACTGGTTCTGGCCCAGAATCGTGGCCATGCTAGCTCCCTCGGTAAACGGAGTAGCCGAACGGGTTGAGCAGCAGCGGTACGTGGTAGTGCTCGCCCGGGTTCACCGCGAAGGTGATGGTTACCTCGGGGAAGAACGCACCGCTGTCCCTTACGCGGGGGGCGTCCTGCTGCGCCTCGGCTTGCTTCTTTTCGAAGTACGTCTCGGTCTCGAAGTCGAGACGCACGTGTGTGGTGCCCTCCGGCAGGGCCGGCAGGTCCTTGCAGCGCCCGTCGGCGTCGGTGGCGGAGCCGCCCAGGGCCGCCCACTCGCCGTTCAGGCCCGCGCGGGCCGACAGGGAGATGGCGACGCCCTCGGCGGGGCGGCCGATGCTGGTGTCCAGAATGTGCGTGGACACCGACGCGGTGGTCTCGGTGCTCATGTTCACTCTCCTTCTGCGAGCTCGACGAGTCGGGTCAGACGGATCCGGTTGATCTTCACGAGTTCGCCGCGAGCGATCTCTCGCTCCTGCTCCGGCGTGTTCTCGATCCGGACCTTGACCGAGTCCCGCATGAACTCACCGGTGGCACCGGTGGCGCAGATGAGGAACACGTGGCCGAACTTGTCCTGGTAGGCCAGGTTCAGTTCGAGGAGCTCGTTCTTGAGCTCCTCCGAGGCACCGGCCATGCCACGCTGCTCGCGGGCGGAGGTCGGGTCTCCCGGCTTCGGCCGGCCGATCGGCGCGTGGCCTCCCATCGCCTCGCCCAGGTCCTCCGCGGTGAGCTCCGCCATGGCGGCCTCGTTCGCGGCGAAAAGGGAGTCGGCGGTGGTGAAGGGGCGCTGGGCGAGCATCTTGCTCCCCCACGCCGAGCTGGCGCACACCTCGTGCAGCTCGGCCGTGGCCTCGCTGTCGTCCAAGGCGTTGAACCGGGTCAGACCCGGGGTCTGGCTCGAAGTCACGGTAGGCCTCCGTGGCCTGTTGTTGCTTTGACGGGCTGCGCATAGCTAACGCCCTCCACAACACGGCGTCAACACTTTGTTGAAACTTCGCGTACACAAAAGCCGCCGCCCGGGTGAATTGGGCGGCGGCTCGTGACCGTGGGTGGAGCATCCCTCACTCCGGGCTGTTCCGCCCTTGTGTCTTGTTCGCGTTTTCCCGGTTCAAATAGTTGTAGACGGTGAAGCGGCTTACGCCCAGGGCCCCCGCGACCGTCTCCACGCCGTGCCGGACGGAGAAGGCGCCCCGCGCCTCCAGTATGCGTACCACGTCCTGCTTGGACTTCCGGTCGAGCTGCGCCAGCGGCACGCCGTGACGGCGTTCCAGCGCGGCCAGGATGTGGTCCAGCGAGTCGGACAGCTGCGGCAGGCGCACGGCCAGCAGCTCCCGCCCCTCCCACGTCAGCACGACGTCGTCGGGCTCGGCCGCGGAGGGGTCCATCAGCTCGCCGCCCATGGCGTCCACCAGCGGCTTGACCGCGGTGACGAACGGGTGGTCGCGGGGTTCGGTCATGCTCCGTCCTCACCGATCACGTTGACCTGGAGCGAGACGCGGGTGGCGCCGGCCTCCAGGGAATCCCGCAGCAGCGCGGCCACCGCGGTCAGCACCCGGTCGGAGTCGCCCTCGGCCGTATTGCCGAACGGGCCGACGTCGACCGCGTCCAGCTCGGCCTTCTGGATGACCTCGCGGGCGGCCACGGCGTGGGCGGGGGCCTCTTCGAGATCGAAGGGCTCGGTCGTGAACTCAACTCTCAATCGCACGTCGTCAAGCTACCGGGCAGTCCTGAGATTCCGGGAGTCGGCACTTGACAAGTCGGACGCCCGGCTTGCAGTCTTCCATCAAGCAGAAACTAACTTCCGCAATACGGAAGGAGCGCACACCCCTCATGGGATACTCGGACCAGCGCTTCGATGTGAACCTTTCGATCCTCTTCACGGAACTCCCGCTCCTGGAGCGCCCCGCGGCCGCCGCCGCGGCGGGCTTCACCGCGGTCGAGCTGTGGTGGCCCTGGATCGAGACCCCCACCCCCGCTCAGGAGGAGCTCGACGCCCTCAAGAAGGCTCTTGAGGACGCCGGCACCCAGCTGGTGGGCCTGAACTTCTACGCCGGCCAGCTCCCCGGCCCGGACCGCGGCGCGGTCTCGGTCCCCGGCGAGGAGTCGGACCGCTTCAACGCCAACATCAACGTCGCGGCGGACTTCGCCGCCTCGGTCGGCTGCAAGGCGCTCAACGCCCTCTACGGCAACCGCGTCGAAGGCGTGGACCCGGCCGTCCAGGACGAGCTGGCCCTGAAGAACCTGGTCGTCGCGGCGCAGGCCGCGGACCGGGTGGGCGCGATCCTCCTGATCGAGACCCTCAACAAGCCCGAGTCGCCGCTCTACCCGCTGGTGAGCGCCCCGGCCGGCATCGAGGTCGTGGACAAGGTGAACGAGGCCACCGGTCTCGGCAACGCCAAGTTCCTCCTCGACCTGTACCACCTGGCGATGAACGATGAGGACCTCTCCGAGGTCATCGAAAAGTACGCCGCCAAGACCGGGCACGTCCAGATCGCCGACAAGCCCGGACGCGGTGCCCCCGGCACCGGTGAGCTGCCCCTCGAGGACCTCCTCGACCAGCTCAAGAAGGCCGGCTACCAGGGCTTTGTCGGCCTGGAGTACAAGGCCGCCGACGCCGCCGCGTCCTTCGACTGGCTGCCGGCCGAGGCCCGCGCCGCCAAGTAAGAGGACGAAGTCCGGGCAATCAGCCAGGCACCTCACGCACTTTTCGTACGATGCATTAAGAGAAGGACCCTCATCATGAGCAACCTCCCCAAGATCGCCTGGATCGGCCTCGGAATCATGGGCTCCCCCATGTCCGAGAACCTCCTGAAGGCCGGCTACTCGGTCACCGGCTTCACCCTCGAGCAGGACAAGCTGGAGCGCCTGGCCGCCGCCGGTGGCACCGCCGCCGGCTCGATCGCCGAGGCCGTGGCCGACGCCGACGTGATCATCACGATGGTGCCCGCCTCCCCGCAGGTCGAGGCCATCAACTACGGCCCGAACGGCATCCTGGAGAACGCCAAGTCCGGCGCGCTCATCATCGACATGTCGTCGATCACCCCGCAGACCTCCGTCGACCTGGCGAAGAACGCCGCCGAGAAGGGCATCCGCGTCATCGACGCCCCGGTGTCCGGCGGCGAGGCCGGCGCCATCGAGGCCGTCCTGTCGATCATGGTGGGTGGCGAGCAGGCCGACTTCGACGCGGCCCTGCCGATCCTCGAGGCCCTCGGCAAGGTCATCGTCCTGTGCGGTCCGCACGGCTCCGGCCAGACGGTCAAGGCCGCCAACCAGCTCATCGTCGCGGTGAACATCCAGGCGTGCGCCGAGGCCGTGGTCTTCCTCGAGAAGTCCGGTGTGAACCTCGAGGCCGCCCTCGACGTCCTCAACGGCGGTCTGGCCGGCTCCACGGTCCTGACCCGCAAGAAGGACAACTTCCTGAACCGCGACTTCAAGCCCGGTTTCCGGATCGACCTGCACCACAAGGACATGGGCATCGTCACCGACGCCGCCCGCAACGTCGGTGCCGCCCTGCCCGTCGGCGCGGTCGTCGCCCAGCTGGTCGCCTCCCTGCGCGCCCAGGGCGACGGCGGCCTGGACCACTCCGCCCTGCTGCGCGCGGTCGAGCGCCTCTCCGGCGCCCAGGTCTGATCCACCCGCGGCCCGCTCCCCCGGGCCGCCTCCCCCCGCACGAACGGGGGCCCGAGTTTCCGGATGGTGCCGGTGCTGACACCTGTCCTGTCGCGCCCAAGCGCCGGCACCGTCCGGATTACCTCCCCATTCTTTCTTTCAACAAACTGTTGACGTCGCGTTCACGCCGAAATTAGGCTGTTCCGCATGACGGAAGATGCATTCCGTCAGCAGTTACCCGTACGGAAGGTCACCATGTCGAAGCGCACGCTGACGACCGAGTCCGGCGCCCCGGTCGCCGACAACCAGAACTCCGCCACCGCCGGCGTCGGTGGCCCGCTCCTGATCCAGGACCAGCAGCTCCTCGAGAAGCTCGCCCGCTTCAACCGTGAGCGCATCCCGGAGCGCGTGGTGCACGCCCGCGGCTCGGCCGCGTACGGCTACTTCGAGGTGACCGACGACGTCACCGCCTACACCTCGGCCAAGTTCCTCTCCGAGGTCGGCAAGAAGACCGAGACCTTCCTGCGGTTCTCCACCGTGGCCGACTCCCTCGGTGGCGCGGACGCCGTCCGCGACCCGCGCGGCTTCGCGCTGAAGTTCTACACCGAGGACGGCAACTACGACCTCGTCGGCAACAACACCCCGGTGTTCTTCATCAAGGACCCGATCAAGTTCCCCGACTTCATCCACTCCCAGAAGCGCGACCCCTTCACGGGCAAGCAGGAGCCGGACAACGTCTGGGACTTCTGGGCGCACGCCCCCGAGGCCACGCACCAGATCACCTGGCTGATGGGTGACCGCGGCATCCCGGCGTCCTACCGCCACATGAACGGCTACGGCTCCCACACCTACCAGTGGACCAACGCCCAGGGCGAGGCCTTCTTCGTCAAGTACCACTTCAAGACGAACCAGGGCATCCGCTGCCTGTCGGGCGAGCAGGCCGCCGAGCTCGTCGGCAAGGACGCCAACTCGCACCAGACCGACCTGCTCCAGGCCATCGAGCGCGGCGTGAACCCGAGCTGGACCCTGTACGTCCAGGTCATGCCGGCCGCCGAGGCCGCGGACTACCGCTTCAACCCGTTCGACCTCACCAAGGTGTGGCCGCACGCCGACTACCCGCTGCAGCGCGTGGGCCGCCTGGTCCTCGACCGCAACCCGGACAACGTCTTCGCCGAGGTCGAGCAGTCCGCGTTCTCCCCGAACAACTTCGTCCCGGGCATCACCGCCTCGCCGGACAAGATGCTCCAGGGCCGCCTGTTCGCCTACGCCGACGCCCAGCGCTACCGCCTCGGCGTGAACCACACCGTGCTGCCGGTCAACGCCCCGAAGGCGACGAAGGCCGACAACTACGGCCGCGACGGCGTCATGGCGCTGCGCAACGGTTCGCGCCACGACAAGAACTACGAGCCCAACTCGTACCAGGGCCCGGCCGAGACCGGTCTGCCGCTCGGCGCCCCGAAGGCCGTCTCCGGCTACACGGGCACCCACGAGGCCCCGGCCCACACCAAGGACGACGACTTCTTCCAGGCCGGTGAGCTCTACCGCCTGATGTCGGAGGCCGAGAAGCAGCGTCTGGTGGCGAACATCGCCGGCGGCCTGTCCCAGGTCACCCTCGAGGACGTCATCGAGAAGAACCTGGCTCACTTCCACGCCGCGGACGCCGACTACGGCAAGCGCGTCGAGGAGGCCGTGCGCGCCCTGCGCGACGCCTGAGCCCCACAGATGTACCGGGGGCCTGACGGGAGGTCAGGCCCCGGGTGCTGAGCCCGCGCCGCGGACCCGGATGAGGGGTGGTACGTGGTGAGGGCAGGACGAGGACCGTGGCAGGCGAGCGAGCCAGTGCGGTGGTAATGGGTTCCGAGGCCCGTCTCTTGACCTGAGGGAGACGACGCCGGAGTTCTCGTCGCCCGCCCGCCACGGTCCCAGCCACTCCTCTATATAGGGGCCACGCACAGAGTCCCCTATATAGAGGAGAACCAACCTCCCCCATGTCTCCGCCCGGCGGTGCGAACGTCCCCTTCCGGACGCCGTCCTCGCACCGCTGCGCGGGCTTCGGGCCGGCTGCGCCGGCCTCCGGCCGCCGGATTCCACCCGGCGCCACCACAACTCCGCCCGGCGGTGCGAACGTCCTGTCGCGCCAGCCTCGCTCCGTCGGGCGGTAACAACCAGAGCGCCGAGTCACGGACGGTCCCGTGACTCGGCGCTTTGTCATGCCCGGGCGTACCGGGGAAGGCGTACGGAGAGCAGCAGGGCCACCCCGACGGCGTTGGCCAGCTGCTGCACGGCGTTGAGCACCCCCGAGGCGGAGCCCACCTCGGACTCGGCCACGCCCGCCAGGATCACGTCGAACAGCGGCGGGATCACCAGGCCCATCCCGAGTCCCGTGACGAAGGTGCCCGGCAGCAGCCCCCAGCCGTCCACCGCCCCGCCGGCGGCCACGGCCAGCACGCCCAGGCCCAGGGCGGTGAGCGCGATGCCCGCCTGGATCACCAGCCGGCCGTGCCTCGCCGCGAGCCCTCCCGCCGGCCCGGCGGCGACGGCGATCCCCAGCGCCAGCGGGGCGACGGCGTACCCGGCCCCTTCGGGCGAGAGCCCGAGCGGGCCCTGGAGGAAGAGGGACAGGACCAGCATCAGGCCCGTGAAGGCGGCGAAGAAGGCGACGGCGACCGCGATCCCGCTCGTGTAGCCCCGGTTGGCCGGCAGGGACGGGGCCACCAGGGGCGAGGGACGTCGCCGCTGGAGCCGCGCGAAGATCCAGAAGCCCAGCGGCCCGGCCGCCATCAGTGCGAAGCTCCAGGCGGGCCAGCCCAGCTCCCGCCCCTGCACCAGGGGGTACACCAGGGCCCCCGAAGCCGCCGCGGCCGGCAGCATGCCCGGGACGTCGAGCCGCGCGCCCCCGTCGGGGACCGTGCGCGGGATCCAGCGGACCGCCCCGGCCAGGGCCGCCAGCCCCAGCGGGACGTTCACCAGGAAGACCAGGCGCCAGCCGGTGCCGAAGAGGTCGGCCCCGGCGAGCAGGCCGCCCAGGACCGGCCCGCCGACGGCGCACACCCCCATCACCGGCCCGAACAGCCCGAAGGCCCGGACCTGCTCGGGGCCGTCGAAGACCTCCTTGACGATGCCGAAGCCCTGCGGCAGCAGCAGTGCTCCGAAGGCCCCCTGGACGGCGCGGGCGGCGATCAGCCAGCCCTGTCCCGGGGCCGCTCGCGCCCCGCCAAGCCCCCGCTCAGCGAGGCGGCCGTCGTCGAGGCGGGCCTGCGGGTGCTGCGCCGCGAGGGGGTGGACGCGGTCACCATGCGCAAGGTCGCGGCCGAGCTCGACACCGGCCCCGCGTCCCTCTACGCGTACGTCTCCCAGCGCGGCGAACTGCTGCGGCTGATGCACGACGCCGTGATCGCGACCGTCCCGCTCCCGGCCGTCGGGCCCGGGCACTGGCGCGAGCGGCTCGCCGCCCTCGTCACCGACGTGGTGCGGGCGCTGGGCGCCCACCCCGGCATCGGCCGGGTCTCCCTGGGGGACATCCCCACCGGCCCGGCCTGGCTCAGCCTCTTCGACCGCGTCCTCGGGCTGCTCCTGGCCGGCGGGATCGACCGGCAGCGCGCGGCCTGGGGCTGCGACCTGATCGCCCTGCACATCGGAGCGGTCACCTATGAGGTGGACTCCGCCGCTCCGGCCGCCGGCGATGGCGAGGGGGCCCTCCAGGGGGCCCTGGACGCCCGCCACGCCCGGGTCGGCATCGAGGAGCGCCTGGCCGGCCTCGACCCCGTCCGGTACCCGCACCTGGCCGCCAGTACGGCCGAACTGGCGGCCGGACCGGCGTCGGCGCGGCTCGCGCTCGGGATCGAGGTGCTGATCGACGGCCTGGCCGGCGGGGGTTCCCGGTAACGCGGAGCGGCCCCCGCCCCTCCCGGAGGAGGTGCGGGGGCCGCTTCGTGCGTACGGGGTGGATCAGACCTGGAGGGCCTTGATCGCGGTCGGGGCGTGGCCCGGCTCAGTCGCGAGCTCCTCGAACTCGGTGACGTCGCTCATGTCGACCGTCTTGCTCATCGCGATGTTGGTGACGCGCTCCAGGATGGCCTCGACGACGACCGGGACCTGGAACTCCTGCGCCAGCTTCTTGGCCTCCTCGAAGGCCTCGCCCAGCTTGTCCGGGTCGGTGACGCGGATGGCCTTGACGCCCAGGCCCTCGGCGACCTTGACGTGGTCGACGCCGTAGACGCCGATCTCCGGGGTGTTGATGTTCTCGAACTCGAGGTTGACCTCGAAGTTGATGCCGAGGCCGCCCTGCGCCTGGCGGATCAGGCCCAGGTAGGCGTTGTTCACGAGGACGTGGACGTAGGGGACCTTGTGCTGGGCGGCGACCGCCAGCTCCTCGATCATGAACTGGAAGTCGTAGTCGCCGGAGAGCGCGACGACCGGGACGTCGGGCTGCGCGGTGGCGGCGCCGATGGCGGCCGGGATGGTCCAGCCGAGCGGGCCGGCCTGGCCGCAGTTGACCCAGTGGCGCGGCTTGTAGACGTGCAGGAACTGCGCGGCCGCGATCTGGGAGAGACCGATGGTGGTGACGTAGCGGGTCTCCGGGCCGAACGCCTTGTTCATCTCCTCGTAGACGCGCTGCGGCTTCATGGGGATGTTCTCGAAGTGCGTGCGGCGCTGCAGGGTGGCCTTGCGCTCCTGCGCGGAGGCGGCCCAGGCGGAGAAGTCGGGGAGCTTGCCCTCGGCCTTCCACTCCTTGGCGACCTCGATGAACAGCTCGAGGGCGACCTTGGCGTCGGAGGCGATTCCGAAGTCCGGGGCGAAGATCTTGCCCAGCTGGGTGGGCTCGATGTCGACGTGGACGAACTTGCGGCCCTTGGTGTAGGCGTCCAGGTTGTAACCGGTGTGACGGTTGGCCCAGCGGTTGCCGATGCCGATGACGGTGTCCGACTCCAGGAAGGTCGCGTTGCCGTAGCGGTGGGCGGTCTGGACGCCGACCATGCCCGCGGCCAGCTCGTGGTCGTCCGGGATGGTGCCCCAGCCCATCAGGGTGGAGATGACCGGGATGCCCGTCAGCTCGGCGAACTCGACCAGCAGGTCGGAGGCGTCGGCGTTGATGATGCCGCCACCGGCGACGATCAGCGGGCGCTCGGCCTCGAGCAGGAAGCCGAGGGCCTTCTCGGCCTGGGCGCGGCTGGCCTGCGGCTTGTAGACCGGCAGCGGGGTGTAGGTCTCGGGGTCGAACTCGATCTCGGTCAGCTGGACGTCGATCGGCAGGTCGATCAGGACCGGGCCGGGACGGCCGGAGCGCATCAGGTGGAAGGCCTGCTGGAAGACGCCGGGGACCTGCGCGGCCTCCAGGACCGTGGTGGCGGCCTTGGTGACGGGCTTGGCGATCGTGGCGATGTCGACGGCCTGGAAGTCCTCCTTGTGGAGCTTCGAGACCGGGGCCTGGCCGGTGATGCACAGGATCGGGATCGAGTCCGCGATCGCGGAGTACAGGCCGGTGATCATGTCGGTGCCGGCCGGGCCCGAGGTGCCGATGCAGACGCCGATGTTGCCCGCCTGGGCGCGGGTGTAGCCCTCGGCCATGTGGGAGGCGCCCTCGACGTGACGGGCCAGCGTGTGCGCGATTCCGCCCACGTTCTTGAGCTCGCGGTAGAACGGGTTGATCGCGGCACCGGGCACGCCGAACGCCTGCTCGACACCCTCGAGCTTGAGGATCTCAACGGCGGCAGCGGCGGCTGTCATACGAGGCATCAGGGTCTCCTGCGGGTCTGGCGGTCAGACTTTTTCCGGCATCCGGAATTTATGTTCTGCTATACGAAACAAGCTAAGCGGCGACTTCCCGCACGTCAAGGCGGTGGGGCACCCCGGAACCCACCAAAAGCCGCATCTCTTTCGGTGAGTTGCACAAATGGCCGGCCCGGCGGAGTGAATCGGCGGGATTCGGCGGGCTCGGTCGCCCCGGCGGTAGCCGGTGGTGGAGCATGGACCCACGCACAGCGACGGAGGGGGTCCAGGGCTCATGGCGGAAGCGGTACCGGTGCGCTGCCCGGCGTGCCAGCGCGAGAACGGCTACATCTCCCCGGTCTTCCCGTGCGCCTGCGGGAGCCCGGTCATCCCGCCCCTGGATCTGGCGGCGGCGCCCCTGCCGCTGACCCACCGCACCTGGCGGGACAGCTGGGTGGCGGTGCGGTGCGGGGCCTGCGGGCGGGAGAGCGAGTGGCCGCACCCGGAGGTGGGGTGCGGTTCGTGCGGGACGGTGGTGCTCGTGCCGGTGCGGCCGCCGGAGGCGCCGGAGCCCGCGGAGCCCTCCGCGGGGGCGGCTGACGCGTGGGCGGCGGCCGGGGCGGATCCCGGCGCGCCGGAGGCGGCGGGCGCGGGGGAAGGCGTACGGGAGGACGGCGCGCCGGGGGGCGCGCGCCCGGGCGGCCCGGCTCCGGCGGGTCCCGGGGGCGGCCCCGCCGGTGCGGCGCGGGGTCCTGCGGCACGGGGTCCCGCCTCCCGGCCGCCGTTCCGGCCCGTGACCATCCGTACCGCCCGGGACGCGGTGACGACGGCCGCGTTGTACCTGCGCTGGCTCGGCTTCAGGGACGTCCGGCAGCCCGACGGGGTGCCGATCCCCTCGGCGGCGGTGGACCTGCGGGCGCCCGGGGTGGTGGCGCAGGTGGACCCGACGACGGCTCCGGCCGGGCTGCGGGCGGTGGAGTGCGTGTGGCTGAACGGCCTGACGGCGTCGGCGACCAGCGTGTACTTCGCCCTGGCGGGTTATACGGAGGAGGCCCGGGGGCGCGCGGACGACCTGGGGATACCGCTGTTCGTCATGGACCTCACGGGCATGCCGCAGCCGGTCAACGACCCGGCGGACGCGCTGGTGGGGCGGGGGGCCTAGGCTCGGAGGCTGTTCGCACGTGTTGTTGTCCGATCGTGCTGTTCGATCGTGTTGTTCGATCTTGTTGCCTGCCGAGGAGAGCTCGATGAGCCTGTACGACATCCCGCTGACCACCCTGGACGACGAGCCCACCAGCCTGGCGGCCCACCGCGGCAAGGCCATCCTGCTGGTGAACACCGCCTCGCAGTGCGGCCTCACCCCCCAGTACTCCGGTCTGGCTCGACTGCAGTTCAAGTACGAGGAGAAGGGGTTCACCGTCATCGGTGTGCCCTGCAACCAGTTCGGCGGCCAGGAGCCGGGCACCGCCGAGGACATCCAGACGTTCTGCGCGGCCGGTTTCGGGGTGACCTTCCCGATGCTGGAGAAGACCGAGGTGAACGGTGAGAACCGGCACCCGCTGTACCAGGAGCTGGTGAAGACCGCGGACGCCGAGGGTGCGGCCGGGGACATCCAGTGGAACTTCGAGAAGTTCCTGATCTCCCCGGCCGGCGAGGTCGTGGCGCGCTTCCGCCCCCGCACCGAGCCGGAGGCTCCGGAGGTCATCGCCGCGATCGAGGCGCAGCTGCCGGCCTGACGACCGGCGCCGGGGCGCCCGTATGCGTACGGGCACCCCGGGGCGGGCCTCGTCCCGTCACGTCACCCCGTCACCTCACCCCGTCACGTCGGCCTCGTCGTACTCCTGGGCGGAACCGGCGGCCGTGAGGTCCCGGAGCTCGACCCGGCGGATCTTCCCGGACACGGTCTTGGGGAGCTCGGCGAACTCGATGCGCCGGATCCTCTTGTAAGGGGAGAGCACGGCCCGGGAGTGCTCGAACAGCAGCCGCGCGGTCTCCGCCCCGGGCTCCCAGCCGGCGGCGAGGGTGATGTACGCCTTGGGCACGGCGAGCCGCAGCGCGTCCGGGGCCGGGACGACGGCCGCCTCGGCGACCGCCTCGTGCTCGAGCAGGGCGCTCTCCAGCTCGAAGGGGCTGATCTTGTAGTCGGAGGCCTTGAAGACGTCGTCGGCCCGGCCCACGTAGGTGAGGTAGCCGTCGGCGTCGCGCGAGGCGATGTCCCCCGTGCGGTAGAGCCCGTCCGCCATGGCCTCGGCGGTGCGCTCGGGGTCGTCGCGGTAGCCGGTCATCACCCCGGCGGGGCGGGTGCGCAGGTCCACGCACAGCTCCCCCTCGTCGGGGGACTCCTTGCCGGTGACGGGGTCCAGCAGGACGATCTCGTACCCCGGCGCGGGGCGGCCCATGGACCCCGGCTTGACCTCGGCTCCGGGGAAGTTCCCCACCTGGAGGGTGGTCTCGGTCTGGCCGAACCCGTCGCGGATGGTCAGGCCCCAGGCCGCCTTGACCCGTTCGATGACCTCCGGGTTCAGGGGTTCACCGGCGGCGACCGCCTCGCGCGGCGGGCGCCGCAGGGCGGTCAGGTCGGACTGGATCAGCATCCGCCAGACGGTGGGCGGGGCGCAGAAGGTGGTGACCCCGGCGCGGTCCATCTCGGCCATGAGCCGCTGTGCGTCGAAGCGGGTGTAGTTGTGGACGAAGACGGTGGCGCCGGCGTTCCAGGGGGCGAAGAGGTTGGACCAGGCGTGCTTGGCCCAGCCGGGCGAGGCGATGTTGAGGTGGACGTCGCCGGGGCGCAGGCCGAGCCAGTACATGGTGGAGAGGTGCCCGATGGGGTACGAGGCGTGGGTGTGCTCGACGAGCTTGGGGCGGGCCGTGGTGCCTGAGGTGAAGTAGAGCATCAGGGGGTCGGAGGCGAGGGTGGTGCCGTCGGGGCGGAAGGCGCTGTCGGCCCCGTCCATGTCGGCGAGCCGCAGCCAGCCGGCCGGAACCTCGTCACCGGCGGCGATGCGCGTGTAGTCGCCGGGCACCTCGTCGAACTTCGGGGCGTCGGCGACGCGTGCGATCACGTGGCGGACGTTGCCGCGCTCGATCCGGTCGCGCAGGTCGGCGGGGCCGAGGAGCGGGGTGGCGGGGATGACGACGGCGCGCAGCTTCATCGCGCCGAGCATCACCTCCCACAGCTCGCGCTGGTTGCCGAGCATGACCAGGATCCGGTCGCCGGCGGCGACGCCCTGAGCGCGCAGCCAGGTGGCGGCGGAGCCGGAGCGCAGCCGCATCTCGTCGAAGGTGACGGTTTCGGTGGTCCCGTCCTCCTCGACGATCCGCAGCGCGTCGGCGCCGTTGCCCTCCGCGAGGCGGTCGAACCAGTCGAACGCCCAGTTGAACCGCTCGGGGCGGGGCCAGGTGAATCCGGCGCGGGCGCTCTCGTACTGCCCGCGGTGGGCGAGCAGGAAGTCCCGCGCGGCCAGGAAGCCGTCGGCGCCGCTGTTTTCGGTCATGGTGGTCATGGTGGTCATGGGAGGCATCGTGCCGCGCGGGACGGGCCCTCCACCAGGGCGGCGTCAGCCTGGGATTGACCCGAACCGCACCGTGCCGGGTCCTTCGCCCAGCGCGGCGAGCATCGCCTCGCCCTCGGCGGCGATCTCCTCCTGCACGCCGCCCGCCACCTCGCGGAACAGCTCGACGGTGACCACCCCGGCCGCGCTCGCCCACACCCCTGCGAGGAACCCGTCGACGAGCAGCGCGCAGCGGCTCTGGTTCCCGTGGGTGTTGCGCCCCTTGAACTCCGGGGGGACGACGCGGGTCCGGTCGGCGTGGGAGAGCAGCAGGTTGTCGAACTCGGGCAGGAAGCGGGGCGGGGCCGGGGTGCCGGCGTCGGGGCGGGGGGCGTCGGGGAGGTCGAACAGCTCGACGCCGTGCTCGTCGCGGAAGGTGAGCAGACGGGGCCGGAGCCGCTCGAAGGCCTCCCGGAGGCGGGTGAGTCCGGACCAGGTCTGCATGTCCTTGACGGAGGCGGGCCCGAAGCCCCCGAGATACCGCAGCACGAGCCCGTCGATCCCCCCACCCTCCTCCCGTACGCCCTCTTCCCCTCCGCCCTTCTCCCCTCCGCCCTTCTCCCCTCCGCCTCGGGCCCAGTTCTCCAGGGTGGTCAGCCGCACCTGGCCGCTGCGCCCCCACACCCCGCGCGGGGTGACCTGCACGAGCGGCAGCAGGCAGCGCGCGGCCACGGCCAGCGACTGCGGATCGGCCCCGGGCCACGCGCGCAGCAGCTCCTCGCGGATCTCCGCCATGGTGCGCGGCTCCTCCTCGACGAACCCCCGGGCCCGTGCGGCCAGCGCCTCCAGGTCGACACCGGCCAGGCCCTTGCGGAAGTACTGCACCTCCCGGTCCCGCGCCCCCTGCACCAGGAGCCTGAGACTCCGGGCGTCCTCGACGGTATGGGTGTGAATGGTGGACCTCATGGTCACCATCCGCACCACCTCCCGCTCCTCCATCAGCCGCCCCAGCTCCTCGGGCCGGAACCCGGCGAGCCGGGCGTGCAGCTGGAAATAGGGCGGCTTGACGTTCTGGGCCTGCAGCCCGACCAGGTGGGCGACGGCATCGCGGGCGGACATGTCGGCGCGGCTCAGCAGCAGCTGGCGGGCGAGCGTGGCACGGTTCAGAGCGCGGGTGCCGAGTACGGGACTCGTAACGGAAGCCATACCCGCAACCTAACCCCCCTCGCGGACACCCCCTGTCCGCAACTCCCCCCTCCCCCTCCATCCCCCTCCCTCCTCCCCCTCCCTCCCGGAGCTGCGATGCCGGAGCGCCCAGACCGCCGCCCCACCCCCGCGAAGCGCACCCCGTGGCTCCGCCCGTCCGGTCACACCCCCACACCCCCGTCACCACCCCCGGCCCCTCTCCCCCCGGAGCGCCACAGCGTGATCGACTCGGCCGTCTACCGCGAGGGCCGCCGCGTCGCCACCCCCACCACCCTCGCCGAGACCTTCCGCCGGCTCCGCGAACAGCCCGACGGCATGGCCTGGATCGGCCTCCACCGCCCAACGGCAACGGAACTCCACTCCCTGGCCGCCGAGTTCAACCTCCACCCCCTCTCGATCGAAGACGCCCTGGAGGCCCACCAGCGCCCCAAGCTGGAGCGCTACGGCGACACCCTCTTCGTGGTCCTGCGCGCGGCCCGCTACCTCGACGCCCAGGAGGAGGTCGACTTCGGCGAACTCCACGTCTTCGTCGGCCCCGACTTCCTGATCACGGTCCGCCACGGCGCCGCCCCCGACCTCTCGGCGGTCCGCCGCCGCATGGAGGAGACCCCGGAACTCCTCTCCCTCGGCCCGGAGGCCGCCCTGTACGCCATCCTCGACGCGGTGGTGGACGGCTACGCCCCGGTCGTGGCGGGCGTCCAGAACGACATGGACGAGATCGAGACGGAGGTCTTCCGCGGCGACCCGGAGGTCTCCCGCCGCATCTACGAACTCTCCCGCGAAATGGTCGAGTTCCAGCGCGCCACCCGCCCCCTGGTCGGCATGCTCCACGCCCTGATGGCCGGCTTCGCCAAGTACGGCACGGACGAGGAACTCCAGCGCTACCTCCGCGACGTGGCGGACCACGTGACCCACACCAGCGAACGCGTGGACGGCTTCCGCCAGGCCCTGACCGAAATCCTCACGGTCAACGCCACCCTGGTCTCCCAACAACAGAACGCCGAAATGCGCGCACTGGCAGAAGCCGGCTTCGAACAGAACGAGGAGATCAAGAAGATCTCCTCGTGGGCTGCCATCCTGTTTGCACCCACGTTGGTGGGAACGATCTACGGCATGAACTTCGAGACGATGCCCGAACTGCACTGGGCCGCGGGCTACCCCTTCGCGATCCTGCTGATGGCAGTGGTGTGCACGAGCCTGTACGTGATCTTCAAGAAGCGCGACTGGCTGTAGCGAACCAGCACAGAGTCTTGATCGACTTAGCGTAAGCGAACCGCGGACCGTACCCCAAGGGGCCCCTTGGGGAGAATCTGGGGAGTATGCGCGGCAAGGGGTCGCCCGAACTCGGCGTCGTCGCCTCAACGGGGGCGGCGCCCGGCGCAGTCGCTGCTGACCGCACTCCGCGGGAAATGGCCATTCGGTACACCCTGCGCTTCCGCAGCGTGGCACACGGCCGAAAGGTCTAGGCGCAGGCCAGCGGACCGTGCAGGCGCCCGGACATTCCCGAAGACATGGCCGACTTGCACCCTTGCCGCCCGCACAATCATGACGGTGCATCAGTTTCTGTCAGTGGCCGCCGCTACAACCGATCTGGAGGTCCGCACGGCGCGGACCGATGGGGAGGGATTCAGCATGCCGAAGGTTCCGGACGGATACGTGCGCGTACGAAGCCACCTCCGCCGCAAGCCGGGCCCGAAATCCGCCAAGGGCCTGAGCGTCTGGGCCATCGCCGGCCTGTGTGCGGCGGTGTGGCTCTGGGGCCAGATCTTCGGGTTCGGCGACAGCTCCGCCGAGCGGCAGCCCGCACCGAAGCCCGGCGTCTCCGCGCCAGCGGGCGGGCAGTGACGGCCCGGCGGCGGAGAAGCACCCGGTGGCGACCGCGCAGTACCGCAGACGTCCTGGGTGCGGCAGCCGTTGCCCTCGCGGTCGCGGTCGCCCTGGCTCAGGCCTCATCGCGCCTCCTTGCGAAGGCCGCCGAGAGCTGGCCGCTGCTGGCCCTGATCGGTCTGGCCCTCGCCACCGGCTTGGCCTGCCTCCGGATGCGGCGCTCGCGCCGGAACCGCGCGGACAGCGAGAGGCTGGCTCGCCTGCGCATCACCTTGCCCGAGTTGGACGCAATGGATGACCAGCAGTTCGAGTATGCGCTGCGCGACCTCCTCGTCCGCGACGGCTGGGCGGCCACGAAGGTAGGCCGGGGCGGGGACCAGGCCGCGGACGTGATCGGCGTCCTGGTACCCCTCGGACGGATCGTGGTGCAGGCGAAGCACACCCGCGCCGGCGGCAAGGTCGGCTCGTCGGTGATGTACGAGGTGAACGGCACAGCAGGTCCCGCGCACAGGGCGGACCACGCGGTCGTCGTCACCAACGGCTCCTTCACCCGCGACGCCATGGCCTGGGGCGACCGCCACGGAGTCCACTGGGTCGACCGCGACCGACTCGCCCAATGGGCCCACGAGGGCAAGGCCCTGCATGAACTGCTCGGACTGCCCGCGCGGCGCCCCCGCCTGCCGTGGCGTCGAGCGGCATGAGACACAGAGCCTGACCCACCAACGAGAACGGGTGGCACAGCATGTGCTGTGCCGCCCGTTCTCAGGCAAGGGCAAAGTCGTCTGGGACGTACTGAGGGGCCACACCGAGCAACGCATCGACTGCCGCGCGGCCCTTGCCGCCGGCCTCGGGCATGAAGTGGGCGTAGTGGTCAAGGGTGATGGTCGGGCTGGAGTGGCCGAGCCATCGGGCGAGGGTGACGACGGATTCACCCGCCTCGAGGATCACGGAGGCGTAGGTGTGCCGGAGTACGTGGAAGCCGTCCTTGCGTGAGGCCTTCCAGCGCTGGCCCTTCTCCCTCAGGGGGATCACGCCGGCCTTCGCGAGGGCGGGCTTCCACACCTCGTCGTTGAAGATGTTGGCGCGGATCGCGTTGCCGAAGGTCGTGGTCAGGACCAGCGGGAAGGAGCGCTTCTCCCGGTCGGGTTCGGGGCCGCCCCAGGGCAGCTCGACTTCGACGGCCGTGTGTTGCAGGAAGTGTGCGCGCAGCTCGGCGGCCACCGAAGGCGGCATGTCGACGACCCGCGTCTTCCCACCCTTGGGAAGGGTGAAGTACAGGCGGCCGTACAGGAGCTGGACCTGTCGGCGGACGCGGATGAGGCCACGCTCGAAGTCGACGTCCGCCGGGGACAGCCCGAAGACCTCCCCCTGGCGCAGCCCGCACCCGAGGGCGACCACGACGGCGATCCGGTACCGCTGGTTGACGGCGTCCCGCACCCGTTGCGCGGTCTCCAGCGGCCAAGCCTCCCGCTGATCCTCCGGGGCCTTGGGCCAGCGCACCGACTTGGCGCGCATCGGGTTGCGGACCAGCCGCTTGTCGTCGATCGCCGTCTCGAAGACGTTCGAGAGGGTGGTCAGGATCTGCCGGGCGTAGCGCGGTGCGCACTCGCCTTCGAGCGTGGCGATGTAGCCGCGCAGGACCGACGCGGTGACGTCCCGCAGCGCGACGTCACCGATGTGCGGGAGTACATGGAGGCGCACGCGCTCGTCCACCCGCTTGACCGTGCCCGGCGCTCCCCGAACGCCCGCCTGCCAGTGGCGCGCGACGTAGTCGGCGACGGTGATGGAGCCGTCGCGCGGGTCGACGAACTCGCCCCGCTCGCTGTCGGTGCCAGCCCTGCGGAGCCACGCCTTGGCGTCCTCCAGGGTGTCGAACGACATGCCCCGGACGCCCGGGATGCCCGCGACCCGGTAGCGGCTGCCCTTGCCGTACCGGGCGGTGCGCTCGCGCTTGCCGGTGACGGGATCCTTCTTCTTGTTGATCCAGCGGTCTTCGATGTAGCCGGCCAAGTGTTTCCTTGCAGCTAGGGGTTCGGGACGGTCAGCCGGAAGCCGTCAGACGGTTGCCGAGTAGGCAGCGCGCCGCTGCGGTGCGGCAATCCCGGGGTTGAGGTCGGGGTTGGAGCGGGAGTCCGCCTGCTCCTGCGCACGTATCCAGGCGTCGAGCGCGTCGACCCTGTACGTCACCCGCCCGCGGGCGCCCATCCGGAAACTGGGCGGTCCCTGCCGCCGGTGACGCCAGACGTAAAGCGTCTTGGGTGAAATGCCGAGATACGCGGCCGTGTCCTGAACCCCGAGAAACGCACGGCCGACGGTGGAACGGTGACGAAATCCGGGGGCACCGACAGAGGAAATCGGATCGACGACGGACAAGCGAGATTCCTTACGCAGGGGACGGGAAAATAGACCACTGGCCATACACAGGGGCAGCGGCCTCCAGGGACCACCAATGGTGCGGAGAATCCCCGGTTTCGGAAACCGGGGATCGTCGGCTATATTCCGCCCACCCTCAGCGACTCGGGGAAGCTCGACGGAGCAGCGAGAAGCGCGTTCGGCGAGGATCCGAGGGCTGCTGCGATGGCGACAAGGTCGTCGATGTCGCAGCGTCGGACCGTGCGTTCGATGCGGGAGAGCGCGGTGAAGGTCATGGGGCGACCGAGTGCGGTGACCCGGGCGGCGAGCTGGCGCTGGGAGTATCCACGAGCCACGCGGGTGCGTTCGATGGCGTGGGCGGCGGCGCGTCCGGCGGGTCCGATTTCGAGAGGGCGTGGCGGCATTGATGTGTTGTAACTTGCCCGCCGGAGGCTAGGGAAGGCATTCCCCGTCTGCTGTGAGCGATCCCGGGCCGATATCGAATAGCGCGGGCGATTTCGCCGACCGGGGTTTCGGGTTTACGGTCGTGCGACCGGAAAAGCTTTCACGGCCGCTTGAGCCAGGTCTGGACTTCTGGACCCGGGGTGTGGCTGTGTTGTCCACGCAACCCGGCCCCGCCGGCTTCCCTGCCCCGATTTCGAAAGGCGGTCGATCTCCATCGCCCGTATCCGCACCATCAAGCCCGAGGCCTTCGCCTCCGAGTCCCTGGCGGCCGTGTCCCTGAGCGCCGAGCGGACCTTCTTCGGTCTGCTCACCCAAGCCGACGACAAGGGCCGCATCCGCGACCAGGCCGCCGTCATCGCGGGACAACTGTGGTCGCTGCGCCGCGAACACGGCCCGGTGGAGGTCGAGGACGACCTGACGCAGCTCAACGCGGCCGGCCTGATCTGCCGCTACGAGGGCGAGGACGGAAGGCAGTACCTGCACGTCGTCGCCTTCGCCCTCCACCAGAAGATCAACCGCCCCAGCATCAGCAGGATCGTCCTGCCCGCACCACGACCTCGGCGTCCCGCGTGAGCCCTCACTGCCGGTGCACGGAGCCGTCACGGAGGCTTCCGTAACGGGTCAGGCAGCAGGCAGGGAGCCCACCATAAGCAGGGAATCCGCAGGTCAGGTGCAATTCAGTGAGCCCTCACAGCCGGTTGAGGGAGGGCTCACTGAGCCTGACGTGACCCCTCAGCGTCCGGATCTAGGACCTAGGAACAGGGATCTAGGAACTACTCCGTTGGGAGGCGCGAGCGCCCCCGCGCCCCAGAGCGTCTCGGCCGAAGGACCTCATCGCCGAGTACGCCGCGGCCTGCGAGCACCGTCCTCCCTCCACCGTGCTCGGCCAACTCGGGCAGGAGACCAGGAAGCTCCTCGACGAGGGCATCGCCCCTGCCCACGTACGAGCCGGTCTCGACCGCCACCGCGCCAAGGGCCTCCACCCGAAGACCCTGCCCAGCCTCGTGCACGAGGTCATGAACGCGGGCGCCTCCACGCCCACCGCCGCCCACCGCCCCTGGACCAACCCCACCGACGTCGCCGCCGCCTACGGGGGCGCCCTCTGATCACCACCGCCCTCCCGCAGCCCGCCGACCACGTCGTCCGGGCGATGGCGGGGATCCTGCTCCGCCGGGGCATGGACCCGTCCGTCATGGACTCGACCGAACCGGAGCCAGCGCCCCAACCGGTCGCCTCCCTGCAACTGGCCGACGCCCGCATCCCCCCGCGCTACCGGCAGGCCCACGCCGATCACCCCCAGGTCGCCGCCTGGGTGGACGAGATCGCGCGTGCCGGGCGCCCCGGCCCGTCCGGCACACGGGGCATCGCAGAGGGCCCGTCGCTGCTGATCGTCGGCCCGACCGGCACCGGCAAGATCCACCAGGCCTACGGGGCCGTCCGCAGCCTGCTCGCGGCCGGCGTCCGCCTGCGCTGGGAAGCCGTCACCGCCGCCGACCTGTACGCCCGCCTGAGGCCGCGACCAGGACTCGACGCCGAGCGTGAACTGCACACCCTGGCCCGATGCCCGCTGCTGGTCCTGGACGACCTCGGCGCCGCCAAGGGCAGCGAGTGGACGGAGGAGCTGACCTACCGGCTGATCAACCACCGGTACGAGTACCTGCGCCCCACCCTTCTCACGACCAACCTCCCCATCGACGATCTCCGCACCACCCTCGGTGACCGCGTCGCCTCCCGCCTCTCCGAGATGACCCACCGGGTCATCCTTGGCGGGCCTGACCGCCGCCGCACCTCCCCCGCCGCTTGAACGCGCCCACCCCTTTGGAGCACCACCCGCTTGACCGCCACCTCCCACCGCACGCAGACGGCCGAGCGGTACGCCCTCGCCGTCGCAGGCTGCGTCATCGTCGCCCTCACCGCCGCAGGCTTCTGGCTCTCCTACGCCCACCTGACCGAAGTCGCAGGGCGGCACGGCCTCGGAACTTCCCCCACCCGCCAATGGGCATGGCCCGCCACACTCGATGCCTTCATCGTCGCAGGCGAAGTGCTCATGCTCCGCGCCAGCCTCCGCCGGGAATCCGACGGGTGGGCGATCGCCCTCACCGCTGCTGGATCGCTGGGCTCGATCGCCCTGAACGTCGCTGGCGTCAGCAGGTCCGACGGCGTCCCGGCCCCGACACTCGACTACGTCGTCGCCGCCGTCCCTCCAGCAGCCGCGCTCTTCGCCTTCGGCGTCCTCATGCGGCAGATCCACCGCCACGTCGCTGCCGAGGAGTCCCGCCACAGTCGCCGTCCTACAGGGGAACCCTCAACACATCCCGCGGACCTGGACCGTCCCCGCGCCCACTCCGCTATACCGCAGGTCCCGGACCCAGAACGACCCGAGGTCCGCGAGGGTGACCGCCCCAGTCCGGCTGACGCCGTACAGGACACATCAGGCGATGTGGCGGAAGAGACCGATCAAGTGGCGGAAGCCCACGCCTCGCCGAAGAAGCGCACTGGTCGCAAGCCCGCCGCCACCGACGACGAACTCTTCGCCATAGCCCTCACCGCCCCGCTCGGACGCGATGGACGCGCGTCAAGCCGCCACATCGAGACGGCTGTCCGCTCCCGCGGCCTCTCCCTCGGCAGGGATCGCCGGGACAAGATCACACGGCAGGTCCAGTCCGAACTCGACAGGGGCCAAGCGGACGCCGCGTAGGCCCCGCCCGAAAGTCACGCTGCCCCCACGCATCCATCGCGGAGAAAGCTGGCGTTCGTACGCCCCATCCCCGCAGCACAGAAGCCGTTCCAGCCCGACCAACAGGAGACACGCTTTTGCACGAACACCCCACTGCCGCAAATGCCCACGACCACCGACAGGCGGCCCCTACCCAAGCCCGAGACGGAGCAAGTTATCCCTTTGGACACTCCACCATCGGCGGAGTGTCCAAAGGGCTCTCCGCCCCAGAGGGACGGAGCCTCGTCCAGCGCCGGGGGACGCCTGACGAGGAGGCTGCGACCGCAGCGCGGGCGCAGCCGGGAGAAGATCAACAGCCTCCGTGCGAAGCCCCGAACACCTCCGCTACCCCTCCAGAGCCCCGCACACGACGCCGCACCCGCAAGCACAGCCGACGCTCCAAAGTGTGCAGCGTCCGTATGAACGACGCCGAGCACGCGCTCGTCGCGACCGCCGCCAAAGCTGTCGGCGTGACCGTCGCCGGCTTCTTCGCCAAAGCCGCCCTCAACGCGGCCCACGACCCTCACACCAGCGCCGCGGCCATCGCCGGACGTCGCGAGACCGTCATCGAACTGTTCACTGCCCGCAGGCACCTCGGTCAGATCGGCAACAACCTCAACCAGCTGACCCGCGCCGTCAACTCCGGCGGCCGACCGACCGACATCCAACTCGACGCCGTGCTCGACTCGGTCCGCCAGGCCTCCGCGCGCGTCCAGGACGCCACCGACCAGCTCCTCGAACACGGCTAGTACCTGCCTCACCGAGATCCCCGAGATCCACCCTCCCCCGCGTGTTGTCCCCATACGCACGGTCGATCCGCGTCAATGATCCAGGACGAGGTCGAGGTGTTCTTGCACCGGCTCGAACAGGCGATACGGGACGTACTCAGAGATGTCGGCGCGGGCCACCCACGCGAGTTCGGCCAGCTCGTCGGTGTCCGCGATGTGCGCGTGGCCGCCGGCCACCTCGCAGGCGGTGTACGACATCAAGCGGCCGGTGTCAGGGTGGACCCGTTCCCCCAGCGGTTTCAGCGCCCTCACGGCGAGGCCGGTCTCCTCCAAGGTCTCGCGTACGGCGGCCTCCTCCGGGGCTTCGCCCGGCTCGACCTCACCGGCGGGGAACTGCCAGGACAGCCGCCCCTCGCTGAATCGGCGCCGCACCATGAGAACGCGGCCCTCGTGCACCACGACGGCCGCCGCGATGGCCGGTCGGCCCTCAGCGTTCTGCTGCTCCACGTTGCTCCTCAGATCGGGTGGGCTGGCTGCCCCGAGGGGCGATACCGGCACGTCACTGCGGCTCGCCCCCGGCATGGAGGAGCGGCGCGAGCAGAGCGACCGCCTCCTCCCAGGGGAAGCGGTCGGCCCCGCCGCCGGACTTCGGACGGTGGGGCTCGTAGCTGCCGATCAGCACGCCCATCTCCCGGAGCTCGTCGATGCTGCGCCGGTAGGCCCGGTGGGCGGCGAGCGCGGTGTTCACGTAGGGCAGCAGGACCGTGGGAATGCCCATGCCGGGGGCTTCGCAGAGGATGCCGAGCGCCAGGTTGTCGGCGAAGCCCGCGGCCCATTTGTTGACCGTGTTGAACGTGGCCGGCGCGACCGCGATGGCATCGGCCCGCGGGTAGGTCCGCGCCTCGCCGGGCGAACGCCAGGCGGACCTGACCGGGTACCCGGTCTGCTCCTCGACCGCCAGGGTGTCGAGGAACTCGACACCCTGCGGCGTGGCGATCACCCCGACCTCCCAGCCCCGTTCCTGCGCTGCGGTGATGAGTCTGCCGACGTCGCCGGCGATCCCGGCGGCGCACACGACGACGTACAGGAAGGGCTTGGACTGCGGCTCGGTCACGCGGGTACTCCCAGTCGGCGGCTGAAGTGGTGGAGCTCCGGCAGCGTACGTCGACGGTCCAGCGCGGCCATGTCGGCGACCAGCTCGCGGACGGCGGGACGGCGTACGTCCTGGGCGGCGCAGGTCTCGGCGATCCGCAGGGCCTGGTAGCCGTCGGCCAAGCGGCCCTGCTGGGCGTAGGCGCGGGCGGCCTCGATCCAGAGTGCGGCACGGCGCTCGGGGACCGGGATGTGGCGGTGCATGAGCGGGCGGGCCGCGTCGAGGGCGATGCCCGCGTCGCCGAAGGAGACCGCCGCGCTGATCCGGTGCAGGGTGACGTTCGTCGGGCTGAAGTTGGCCCAGGCGTCCGGGCGGTCGAGGGCGACGTACCGGGCCACCTCCTCCGCTTCGGCGAGGAACTCCGCTGTGGCGGCACGGTCGTCCGCGCGGCTCGCGGCCGTGGCTCCGCGCAGCAGGAGCAGCCCGAGGACGGCGAGGTGGTGCGGGGAGCGACGGTCGTACGAGCCGGTGAGCTGGGAAGCGGTGTGCCGGATCAGCGTGACGGCTTGTCCGGGGTGCTTCTCACGGACGAGGACGTGCGCGTGGAGCCGGACACTGGCGGCGACGACGAGGGGGTCACCGAAGCGTTCGGCCTCCGCCATGGCGCGGCCGACGGCCAGCCAGGCCGTTCCCGCGTCTCCCTGCTTGAGGAAGAGGCTGGCCGAGCTCTGGTAGGCCGTGGCGAGGAAGCGGGACACCTCCTCGGGCCGCGACGAGCTGCCGAGGGCATGACGCAGATCAGTGATCAGGCCGGGAAGCGTGCGCTCGAGTTCTGCGTAGTCGCACGTGGTCAGCAGCCTGCGGATGGAGGTGGCTCGTAGGCGGAGCCGATCCGTGGAGGCGGGCTCCGTCGTCGGGGCTGCGAGGACGCCGGGCAGGAGGGCCTGGACCAGCGCCGGGTGCGCGGCGGGCACGGGGGCGGCCAGCGCAGTGACGCCCGCGGCGAGGAAGGTACGGCGGCGCATGTCGTCTGTCTCCGGATCGTGGGGCTCTGCTTCCGGGCCGGCGTCAGCGAGCCCTAGCTGGACCGGCGGGATCCGCAGTACCCGGGCGACGTCGCGGAGGACCCGGATGTCGTCGGTTCCGCGTCCGCCCTCCAGGCGGCTGATCTTCGACTGGTGGTAACCCAGTTCAGCGGCCACGTCCGCTTGTGAGCGGCTCTGTAAGACCCTTGCCCGGCGAATCAGCACACCGATGCGGTGCGCCTCGCCCTGTGTGTCGGCCATCTGCGCCACGGCCCCTTCTGCCGAGACCGATCCTGCCTGCTCAACCGAGCCTATCGGTAGGGAAATTGCCCGCCATGCAGAACCTGCATGGACGATGCACGCCCTGCCCACGGCGTCGCGGGCAGCGCCCCCGGACCGGTTGCCTGGTGGAACCGCACCCCTCGAGGAGGCCGCCCATGGAAGTGCACGAGGTCACCCTGCCGGTGACGGGTACGCCGGAAGGCGCCGCCCGCGCCCGACGCACCGTGATGGACGAGGTCAATGGCTGGCGCCGAGGCGCGGTCACCGGCGAACTGCACGGAGCGGAGACCGTGGCGGGTGAGCTCCTGGCCAACGCCGTCCTGCACGGAGGTGCGGGGACCGCATCGATCACTGCTCGCCTGCGGGGTGACCGGCTGCGTTTCGAGGTCCGCGACCAGAGTGCGGCCGTCCCCCGGGAGCGCGCCGTCCACCCGGACTCCGAGCACGGACGGGGTCTGTTCCTCATCGCCGCTCTCGCCGACGAGCACGGCGTCGAGGAAGACGGCTCGGGCAAGTCGTGCTGGGCCGAATTCGACCTCGCCGCCCGACCAGCCCGCCCCACAACCTCCGTCTTCCTCCAACGTCTCGACCGAAGGAATTGATCGTGGCACTCACCCGAGCTTCGGCCTCGAACGCCGAAGTGATAGCCGTACGCCCCGGCAGCCCACTCGCCGGCTCCGTCACCGTCGACGGCTCCAAGAACGCCGCCCTTCCCATGCTGGCGACCGCGGCGGCCGTACGTCGGAACGTCCAGCTGGAGAACGTTCCGGCCAGCGCTGATGTCCAGGCGATGGTTGCCCTCCTCCAGGGAACCGGCTGGCACGTGGCACGAGCGGTCGCACGGCCGGACAACCTGTTGATCATGGCGCCCGAGAACGCGCCCGCCGTTCCCGACCTTACCCGCGCCTCGGCCATTCGGGCCTCGTACTACCTGGTGCCCGCCCTCCTCGCGTTACGGGGCACTGCCCGGCTGCCGTGGCCCGGCGGCTGCCGGATCGGTCAGCGCGGCATGGAGCTGCACTTCAAGGTGTACGAGGCGTTCGGCGACCACGTCACCGTCCAGGACGCCGGGTACGCCGTCGAGGCCAGCGGGCAGGGCAGCGGCGGCACGGTCTCGCACGCGCTGCCCTTCCGGTCGCGCGGCGCGACGATCGCCGCCGTGCTGCGGGCGGTCGTCGCCGACCGAGCGTTGCGCCTGGGGCGCCCTAACCTCTCGCCGGAAGTCCTGACCGTGCTCGATGCCCTCCGCTCGGCGGGTTGGCAGACCAAGGTGAGCGACCGGCTCCTCGCCCTCGATCCGGCACCCACACTCGCCGACAAGATTCCGGCCTGGCGCGTGCCGGGCGACAAGGTCGAGGCGGGAACCCTCGCCTGTGCCGTCGCCGCCACCGGCGGCAAAGCACGGATCGAAGGCATCCACGGCCGGGACCTCGTGCCGTTCCAGGCGGCGCTCCAGCGACTGGGCATCCCCACATCGGTACGGGGCGAGGCACTCCTCGTCGACGGCAGCAGCAACGCCGGCCCGACGGGCCGGCCGCTGCGGGCCATCGCCTCCCTTTCTCCTGGGGGCCTGGACGCGGACTTCGAACCGCCGCTGTTGGCCCTGGCCCTCGGGCGACCCGGCACCCACCTGTTCGCCGACTCGATCAACCCCGGCCGTCACGGCAACCTCCTGCCCCAGCTGGCGAGGCTCGGGGCCGACATCGAGGAGATCTCGCCCACCGAGTGCCGCCTGACCGGTCCGCAGCGCCTCACCGGAGCCGGTGTCGAAGCCACGGACATCCGCACCGGCTCCGCCCTCATGGTGGCCGCCCTGACCGCCCGCGGAATCACCACCCTCGGCGGGGTTGCCCAGCTGCGCCGGGGCCACGCCGACCTGCCCGGCAAGCTGCTCCAGCTCGGCGCCGACATCTGCGAGGTCGCCCCGTGACCGCAGGCCGTTCGATCCGGCAGATCCTCGCTACCACGGACGTGCACTCAGCCCTGGGCGCCGGCGCCTCCTTCCTCGGCCACCTCCACGAGGCACGGTCGGACAGCCTGCTCGTGGACTGCGGCGACTTCTTCGAGGGCACCGGCTACTACCGGCTCGGCAAGGGCACTCTCGAACGGGACGTCCTGCTCGGCCTGTACGACGTCATCGCCCCCGGAAACCACGGCTGGGCGCACTACTTCGAGCCCGCCCTCCACCAGCGGACCGTCTGCGCGAACGCAGTCGACGATTCGACCGGAACCCCGCTCTTCCCGCGCCTGCGCATCGTGGAGGTCGCGGGCCGATCCACGGCCTTCACCGGGGTAATCGGGCTCCAGGCGTTCGACTCGATCCCGGTCGCCCAACGGTCGGGGCAACGGGCCGTCGAGCCTGTGAAGGCCCTGCGCGAGCTGATGCTGGCGCACCACCACGAGGTCGACTCCTGGGTGCTCCTCAGCCACTCCGGCTTCGAGGAGGACCTCGGGCTCGCCGATGCCTGCCCCTTCCTGGACGTGATCTTCGCGGGCCACTGCCACAGCGATCACACGGGCCCAGCACGCATCGGCAGCACCCTCGTCCTGAAGGGCCGCGAGCTCGGCGTCGGCTACGCCGTCGCCACGTACACGCCCGACCGCTGGGCTGGCCGGACCGCCCTCTTCTCCGACACCGCGGACGCCACCCCGTCCGTCCTGCCACCCGAGCTGGCCTCCCTACGGGACCGGATCGCGGCGTTCGACGCACAGCTGGCCGAGCCGTTGGGCCGGATCGCGGAACCGTACCGGAACGAACAGCTCGATCGCCGGGCCATGGTCCAAGACCTGGCCGACCGGCTCCGGAGCGGCCTGGGCAGGGACGCCGTCGTCCTGAACGAGACCGCCCTCCGCACCACGATCCTGGGCGAAATCCTGACCACCGGCGATCTGCTGACCGTCGAGCCGTTCGCGAACTCCCTGGTCGAGGCCCGGATCGCACCAGCCCACCGTCACGACACCGAAGCCTTCCTCGCCCACCTCACCGAGCGGGTCGGGCCCCTCGTCACTTCTCCCGACCTGCTTCCGGCCGGGCTGACGAGCGTGCTGACCACCGACTACCTGGCCGACAGCTGCCTGGGCGGCCGGGCCCGTCCCACCGGCCTGAGCCTGGGCTCGGCGATCCGGAGCACCCTCACGAACGGAGACGACCAGTGATCCTGACCGGTCCGGAGATCATCTCCGCCTCGCGCGACGGGCGGCTGCGCATCGACCCCTTCTCCTCCTCCCAGGTCAACCCGAACAGCTACAACGTCCGCCTCGGATCCACCCTGCTGACCTACACGGAGGACGTCCTCGACTCCCACCGCCCCAACCCCACCCACCGCATCCAAGTCGGCGAGGGCGGCCACACCTTGCAGCCGGGCGAGCTGTACCTCGGACACACCGTGGAGGAAGTGGGCTCGGACCGCTTCGTCCCGCTGCTCTTCGGCCGCTCCTCCGTCGGCCGGCTCGGACTCTTCGTCGAGATCACCGCGCCCATCGGCGACATCGGCTTCCACGGTCAGTGGACCCTGATGCTCACTCCGACCCGCCCCGTCCGCGTATACGCCGGGATGAAGATCGGGCAGATCATGTTCTTCGTCTCGGAGGGCGCCATCGACCTGTACTCCGGCAAGTACCAGGCGTCCGCCGGGCCGCAGCCCTCCGCCTACTGGCGCGACCTCGCGCCCTCGGCGGTGACGCCGTGATCCTTACGGGACCGGCCATCGCCGCCGCCCGCGACGCGGGCCACATCACGATCGACCCGTACGAACCCGACCGCCTCTCCCCCAACGCCTACGACTGGCGCCTCGGCAGCACCCTCCGCGTCTGCCAGGGCGACTTGGACGCCGCCGCCCCCACCGCCTTCCGCGAACTCGCCCTCCCCGACGACGGCTACGTCCTCGAACCCGGCAACCTCTACCTCGGCCACACCCTGGAGCGGACCGGGTCCGAGACCTACGCCCAGCTCCTCAACGGCGACCGGACCACCGGCTGCCTCGGCATCTGGGTCCACATCTCCGCGCCCCTCGGACACCAGGGCCACGCCATCCGCTGGACCCTGGAGATCAGGGTCACCCGCCCCGTGCGCGTCCGACCCGGCATGACCTTCGGAAAGCTCGTCTTCCTCCGCACCCACGGCACGCCGGCCAGCTACCAGCAGCACGGCCTCAAGTACCGCACCAGCGAAGGCATCGAAACCTCCCGCCTCTACGAGGAGAACCCCGGAGGACGCCGGTGAACCGCCTCGTCGCCACCGCCCTCGACCTGCCCTACCCGAGCCCCGGCGGGAGCGTCGAGCTCTTCCTCGACCTCTACACCGGCGAGCGGCCCGCCGTCCCCGCCCGCGCCTTCATGCTCGCCCCCGACGGCCCCCGCCCCCGAACGCCCGCCGGCCTCGACCTCCTCCACGCCACCGGGAAGTGCATCGGCGGCGACCGCTTCAACCGGTACGTCACCGGCCTCCGTCACGCCCTCACGGCCGCCGTCGACCCGCAGCAGATCAGCGTGCTGCACCTCCACCACCTGGCCTTCGGCGCCACCCCGGCCCTGCTGCGCGCCTTTCCCCGCCACCCCCGCATCGCGTTCGTCCACGGCACCGACCTCCTGTACGCCGAGAACCACAGCACCCAGCTCCGCGTCCTGCGCGAGGCCGCGCTCGCAGCCGACTCGATCGTCGTCCCCACCCACGCGATGACCGACCGCCTGCTCAAGCTCGCCCCCAAGACCGACAGGCGCAAGATCGAGAAGATCCCCTGGGGCGTCCCCGACCAGCTCCTGAGCGCTCCACCGCCCCGACCCGCACGACGCCGCTCCAGCCACCTGCGCGTCCTCTTCGCAGGCCGCGTGAGCTCCGAGAAGGGCCTCGAACCCCTCCTCCAAGCCGTCGCGGCCACGCCCTCCATCGAGCTGAGCGTCGCCGCGCCCCGGTCCCAGTTCCAGGACCTCGTACCGGTCATCCGCCAGCACGGAGTACACGTCCGCTACCTCGGCTGGTTCCGCCGACAGCAGTTGTGGAAGGTCTTCGCCGACCACGACGTCCTGGCCGTGCCCTCCACCACCCTGGAGGCCATGGGCCTCGTCGCCCTCGAAGCCCAGGCCTGCGGCCTCCCCGTCCTCTACCAGCCCGTCCCCGGCCTCACCGAGGCACTCGCCGGCACCGGCATGGCCACGGACTTCACCACCCCCGCCACCGCGGCCCACGACCTCAACCGCCTCCGCACCACACCGGGCCTGCTCGAACTGCTCCGCGCGGCCGGCCGCACCAACGCCGCCCGCTTCCCCCTCAGCGCCACCGCCTCGGCCATCACCGAACTCGGCCGACGGCTCACCTGACACCACCCGTGGCGCAGTCGGGCCGACCCCTGACACGTCACTAGGCTGGCCAGCGGACCACCCGCGGCCGTACGACGATCGGGAGACCATGACCACGCCCTCCACCGCCCGTATCGAAGACCTCCTCAAGACCGGCGTGCGCAAGGAGGTCTACCCCGGCGCGGTGTGGGCGATCGGGGACGCCGACGGCGTCCGCGCGAGCGGAGCCGTCGGCCTCCTCGACCCCGACCGGCCCGACGAGCCCATGCGGCTGGACACCGTCTTCGACGTGGCAAGCCTCACCAAGATCCTCGCCGTCTGGTCCGCGATCGGCACGCTCGTCGAAGAGGGCAAGCTCGACCTCCACGCCCCGCTGGGCACCTTCTGGGACGAGGTAGCCGGCCACCCCCTGACCCGGGCCACGGCCCACCACCTCCTGACCCACACTGCGGGCCTGCCCCTGCGCGCCAACCTGAAGAACCTCTACGGCACCGACCCCCAGGACATCCGCGACGGCGTCCTCCACGAAGCCCTCCACCGCCCACCGGGCGAGGCCGTTGAGTACACCGACCGGGCCGCCCTCGTCCTGGGCTACCTCGCCGAGCGCCTGTCGGGCCACCCCCTGGACCGACTCGCCACCGACCGCGTCTGGCACCCCCTGGGCATGACCCGCACCCGCTTCGGCCCCCTCCCCGCCACCGAAGCTGCCCGCTGCGCCCCCACCGAGTACGACGACACCACCGGCACCCACCTCAAGGGCACCGCCCACGACTTCTCCGCCCGCCTCCTCGGTGGCGTGTGCGGCATCGCCGGCACCTTCTCCGTCCTCGACGACCTCGCCCTCTTCCTCCGCCACATGCTCGCCCCCACCCGGGCCGCCTTCGGCCCGACCTGGATCAAGGACTCCCTCCACCTCCAGACCGGTGCCCTCACCCCCGCCCGTGGGCTCTTCTGGCACCCAGCCCCCGGGACCGACCCCATCGAGGACGTCTGGGTCCACTACGGCTTCACTGGCACCGGCATGTGGGTCTCCCCCGCCCAGGAAAGGTGGGCAGTACTGCTGACCAACAAGCTCTACTACACCCGCGACCGCCAGCCGCTGAGCGATGTCCGTGACGCCTTCCGCCAGGAGTCATTTACCTGACGCTACCGGGCGGCCCAAAGCAGTCCGCCGCTGTCATTGACCACAAGCGGCTTCAAGGACGAGGACTCGTGGCCCTGCTGGACACAAGTGGCGCAAAAGAAGCGTCGCTGACTCCTGCTAACGATCGAGACGTTGAGGCCCTGTTCCCACATGCTTCACCCGCGCCTATTCTCGCGATCAAGCAGCGAGGGGGAGGGCGCGTGGCAGGCGAAGCGACAAGCTGGCAGAAGGAACAGATCAGCCGCGCGTACGTACACGCACTCGCTTCCCAAGGCGGTTACACCGTGGGGGAGTGGAACGTCGACAAAGACGGTGTGGACGTCACTCTCCGGGATCGCGGCCTAATGGTCGACTTTCAGCTCAAGTGCACGCAGAGTCCACGGGTCATCCGAGGCGGGTACAGCTTCGACCTAGATGTCGAGACGTACGACAAGCTGCGCAGCACGGAACGCTCGGCACCTGGGCACCTGGTGCTCTTGGTGGTGCCACCCAACCTCGAACTCTGGGTCACCCAGCACTCGGATTCCGTCGTGCTCGCCTGCCACGGATATTGGGCCTGCTTGCACGGTCGTCACTCGGTGGCCAGCCGTGCCACGACCGCGATCAGCCTCCCGGAGGAGCAACAGCTCTCGGTGAAGTCCATGCGCGGCATGTTCGACATGGCGCGCAGCATTCTTCTCTCCGGCAGCGCGGGGGTGCACTGACATGGCTACCGATACGCTTCCCTTCGGACCTGACGAGATCCGCAGCTATCTCAAGGTCACCGGCTGGTCCACGGTGTCCGGCAGTGACGTGGCCGAGCTCTGGCGCCTGCCGGGGCCCGCCGAGGAAGTCGTACTCGTTCCCATGAAACCGGGCGCACCAGACTTCGGGAAGCGCGCACGTATGCTCGTCGAAGACCTGGCGCGTGTCAGCGCCGAAGACACGCGGACCGTGCAGGACGCCATCGCATCCATCTTTCACGACGTCACGGACCTCAGGGCCTCCCACCCCACCATCCGCGACGGATCCATTCCCCTTGACGCCGGTTTCGAGTTGTTCCAGTCCGCCAAGCGCCTTCGCGTGGCATCGGCCGCGGCCACCATCCGCCGTCAGGGCCACTTTCGGAACTTTCCCACGCGCGCCCGGGAACAGGCCCGCGACGTCCGCCTCGGACAGACTCGCAAGGGCTCGTACATCGTGCCCATCATCAGCCAAGCACGGTCGCCGCTGGACGTGTACGAGCGGGGACAGCAACAGATCGACATCGAGGTCGAGGAGACGCTCTTCGACCGACGAGTCACCGCGACCATGTCACGCGCCCTGGGTGTGCTGGAGGAAATGGCTGGTGCCGAGCGGGTCCCCACTCCCAGCGAGATTACGGATTCCATCGGAGAAGGCGTCTCGTACGAGCTGTGCCAAGCTCTCTCGAAGGTTGTGAACAGCGAAGCGGTCGACAGACTGGACGTTACCTTCCACTGGTCCCGCGTCGCGGCAGCTCCACCCGGCACTCCACGTGAAGTCGAGTTCAACCACGATGCCATCGCGATCGTAGAACGGGTGTCCGATCAGCTCAAGACGAGCGTCTACAGTCGCGAGAACGTGATCTTCGGCTTGGTCACCCACCTGAACCGACATCCGGACGACGAGACAGGCAAGGTGGGCGTCCAAGCCCTTATCCAGCGACGCAGCCGCACGGTCTGGATGGACCTCCCTGACGCTGGCTACCACGAGGCAGTGCGGTGCCATGACTCCGGAACCCCCGTACGTGTCCGTGGGGTGCTCAACTGCCCGCCCGGAGGATCCGCCACCATGCAGGTCGCCGACTTCGGGCCAGATCCGTCCCTGGGGCAGTAGCCGCTCGCACCTATTGCCGAACACTGACGAGGCGTGCCTTATCAGTCCCTTCTCTGGCAGCCCCGGCAGCCCCGGGGAGCGGCCTGGTGCCACGGTCGGGACAAGTAAGCTGCTTGTCAGACATGACGGGGAGAGCGATGCAGTACTGCGAACGCCACGAAATGCACAACTGCGCAGACTGCGCTCCCAGCACACCGCGCAGCAGCACACCCACCAGTGAATGGGACGGCTGGCCGGCGGCTGCGATCATCATCCACGCCAGCGGCAAGGCCCACCTGCCCGGCTGCACGCACATCGTCCCGGCCGACATCCAGCCACCCCGCTATGGCTGGGTCCCCGCCCCGTCCCGTCCCCCGGGGCATGGCGCCGTCTCGCGCCCTCCAACCCTCTCCACGCCACCCAGGGCAACCCCGAGCGAGCGGCTGTGAGCCGCTGCGAGAGCTGCGACGCGACGCAATAGGGACGCTTGACCCGGGCGCCATGGCCTCTTGCACGCGTGCTCCTGCCTGCCTCTTGGGTCAGGGGTGGGTCTCGTGTCGTCCACCCCTGACCCCAAGGGATCTCTCGTAGCCAGGACACGCTCAGTCCATGTCGGGCAAGATCGGATAGGTACGCCAGACATCCGACCAAAGCAAGGGGTCACCGCCTTGAACGCGTCCACGGTCCAGAATGCCCGTCGCTTGGTCGCCCTCTTTGCCACAGAAGACCCCGAGATGACTGCGCGGGAGCTACTCAAGCGCATCGACGAGTTGGCCGAGAGCATCAGCTCGGTCACCGAGCGGTCAAAGTGTCGCAACTGCCGGAAGCCCATTGAGCTGGGCCCCGGCGAAGACAACTGGGTCCATTGCAACCCTGCCCGCAACCGGGGCTGCAGGGCAGCGTCCTTCGACTACGACGCCGAGTCTGCGTGGGACGAGTCTCTGGCCCGCTCTTGGAAGGCCCAGCCTTCGGCCTGAGATACGGCCGGCGCGGATGTCGTCCCCGACGCCCTCCAGCTATCCGCTAGCGGGTGCAATCATATGCAAGGGCGACATACCAACCAGGCCCCGACCGCGGGCATTCCAGGCGGCTCGTGCCTCTTCCTCACCACCACCGCGAGGGTGTGCCCCAAACCATGCCCTTGAGGACGATCAACAGTCGTCCGGGTGTGCATGATCGCAGCCGACTCTCCCACGTCTCGCGTGATCCTCACAGGACAAACCGCGTTGTCAGCGGGTCTGCTTAGCCTTGAACGACCAGCAAAGGCTTGCCGCTAGGGAAGGAGCAGCCGATATGGCGGAGCGTGGGGGGCAGGCTGCTGCCTTCGGATTTCAGTACCAATATCTCGTCACGTTGGAGGAGCTACTGGCCACCGCTGAAGGGCTGCGCCCGGGCGTACGTGCCGCACTAATCGAACCAACGTGCACCATCGGAGGGGCAGTCCACGACACAGACGCGATCGACTTCGATTTGGTGGGTGACGGCCGTTCCCCCGTGCTGGCGGCACAAGTGAAATCAGGAGGCCCTGGCACCGAGCTGTCCGCCCCGGCCGCCTTTGCCGTACTCGTGCGGATGATCAAGGCCAGGCCGAGGGCCAAGACCTACAGCTTGATCACGAATATGAGATTGCATGCCAAGGCCGTTCACCTGAACCGCCTCCTGGGCCTGACCGATCCTGAGGAGTTGCGACTGAAGCTGGCCACGCTTCTGGAGCGAAGCCCGAAACAGGAAGAGAACATGCACAGCCTTAGCCACGACGAGTTGTTGCGGTTGAGTCGCGCTCGCATCGTGCCTGATTCCCGCGAGCCTCATGAGCTGCGCGAACACCTGCGGGAGCGTATCAGGAGGTTTCGCTCGAAGCAGCGCAGCGGCCTCGGCCTGCGTTCGGCAGGGCGCATGACCAATCACCTGGTGTCGGAGATCTTCCGAAGGGCCTGCGGTGAGTTCGACGGTGTGCTGACCCTGGATGAATTCCGTTCCGAACTGCTGACAGAGTCCACTCACCTCGCCCACGACTTGGGGAACTTCGACTGGGGCATCATGGTCGGGCCCGTCCCTTCGCAGCCGGATCTACCCAGGCCTGAACTGCTGGCGCGCATGCACCGGGCGCTCACTGAGTCACCCGAGGACCGAGTGGTACGAAGTTGTGCCGTGCTGGGCCTGTCCGGGATCGGGAAGACCAGTGCCGCTGCCGCGTATGCCCACGACGTTGCGGATTCGTACGACCAGATCTTCTGGCTCGATGCGGAAAGCGATGCAGCTCTGGTTGCCTCCTACCGCATCTTGCACGATTGGCTCGCGCCGCAGCACGAGCAGGCGAGCATGGACTCCGGGGTCCTGCAGAACAGGGTGCGCTCCCTCCTGAGCGCGCTCCCAGGCCGATGGCTCATGGTCGTCGACAACGCATCGGACCGTCGCCGACTCCTCCCTTGGTTGCCCACCAGTGGACGAGGCCAAGTGATCATCACTTCCACCAACCAGAGTAGCTGGGCAACCCACCCACGGCGGGTGAACGTCGCACAGCTCACCACCGACGAGGCCGTCTCATTGGTCCGACTGCGCCTGTCCGCGGACGACGTCCTATGGAGCGAGACGCATGAGCAGGCGGCAACCGAGCTGGTGCGGAACCTGGAGCACTGGCCTCTGGCCATCGAGCTGGCCTGTGGTTACCTGGCCGGCTGTGGGCTCGGCCTCGCGGAGGTACCGCGCTACCTGGAGATCATCCGTGGTCGAGCGCTGGACGACGAGCAGTCAGTCCCGCCCGATTACCCTCGCACGCTGGTCGCGGCCATCCTGGTGGCACTGCAGCGGATCGGCCGTGCTGCGAAGGACGAGCGGGAGCAGGACACATCGAGCGCGGCGCTCGCGTCGATCATCACTGCCTCGTACATGGCCTCCCGCCAAATCCCGCTCCAGCTCCTGGTCGCTGCGGCCGTGCTATCGAAGGAGTCCGTCCTGCGCAGTGGCCTGAAGGGGCCGATGGTGATGGTCGAGTCGCCTGGGAACTCGCTCAGCGTGTTGGAGATCCACCGGGCCCTGCGGAGCGAGTCCCTCGTCCAGCGAGGTGAACCACTCAGTGCAGGCGCCCCGCATCGACAGGACGGGCCGGATCACAACCACGAGCTCGACGAGACGATCAGCATCAACGAGATCGTGCAGCATGTCGTACGAGGACGGCTGGAAGGCTCCGGCGACATGGAGCGGATCCTAAGCCGCGCTGCCTTTCACACCCAAGGCTGGCTCGCGGAGTTCATCGACAACGAGGACGAACACCGCATGCACCAGCTGGTTCCCCATGCACAAAGCCTCGCCGGACACGCCCTTCGGCTCGGGATCAGCTCCGACGATCTTGCCGTCCTGTACGGCAACCTCGGCGGGGCCCACTTCCGTACGGGAAGCCTGGATGAAGCCCGGATCTGCTTCGAGTCGGAGTTGGCCATCCTCATGGCCCGCACGGTCCCGGCACCCGTGCTCGAACTCAAGACACGGGTGCCCCTCGTTGATCTGATGAGGAAGCAGGGTGCACGACTGGACGAATTGGTCCCGAACCTGAAGCGCATCCGCGAGCTAGCGCTCCAGATCGCGGAATCCCGTCCGGCCGATGTGGTCAACGCGGTCGCCAACGTCCTGGCCATGCTCCGTACTGCAACACATCGCGAGGTGCCGGGCGAGCCGGTTGCCCGTCTGATCACCGACCTGCGAGCGCTTGCCGAACGACTCCCCACCACGGCTGTCTCCGAGTTCCTCGCCGACATCGAGCGGATCACACAGGCCTTGAGCGACAAGAAGCTGCCCGACCACGAGATCGAGCAACGCTGTCGGACACTGTTGGACGACCCTCGGCTTCCCGTGGTGCTGCGGATCAATGTCATCGCCCTGCTGGCGGAGGCTCTCGCGTTCCAGAAATGCTGGGCTGGGACTGAGGCGGAACTCGCGAAGCTCGCCACCTTCGCGACAACTTCGAAACTGGACCCCATGCCCATCGCGACGGCCGTACACAACGTCGGCTTGCAAGTCGGCATGGCCTTCATCCAGAACGACATCGCCGCCCGTCCTGTGCTCCGGAAGCTGGTGGAGATCATCAACCACCCCGATGGGGAACGTCTGGCCAGAGAGCCCGACCAGCCTTTGAAGCTACTGGTTCTGCGCCTCCTGGGCGCCGTCGATCGTGGCGACCGGACCGAGATCAAGGCGCTCCTTGCAGCGCTCAAAGCGGCGGACAAGTCCCTGCTCAACGCAGCGCACGAGATCGGGTGGCGGCTGATCGCCTCCGTGGCTGCCATGACAGCCACTGCAGCCCTTTCTGATTGAACCGATGAAATTGATCTGAGAAGCCGCTACTCGACAGCCCCATCCGAGGCACAGCTTCGGCTCTCGTCGGGGAGGGGGCGTTCTACGCCTCCACCACACTGGGCGGCGGGCGCCGCCGGACCAGTACGAGTCGCACGACCCGGTGTAGGTCGCGTCCGCGGGGCGCCGCCCCCTCGGGTGCGCAGCCGGAACGGGCTCGCCGACAGGCCGAGCGGCCCCAGCAGGACGCAGAAGGGGAGACGGCCAGTCGATGTGGCGTAGCCCACCGTGCACAGTCGCCCACTGGCCAGCGGTGAGTCGTCTCCGAGACTCTCCGCTGGGGAGAATCTGGGGAGAATAAAGTCCCGTTGGGGAGCGGCTGGGGAGGTTCGGCCGTACAAACGGGCAGCACCGCGAAAGGGCCTGAAAGGCGGATCGTCGCAGGTCGGGGCGCCTGCGCAGACGGTTTCCGCAGGTCAGCGGGGTGAGGGTGACGACTTCAAGAAGATCTCCTCGTGGGCCGCCATCCTCTTCTCGCCCACCCTGGTCGGGACGATCTACGGCATGAACTTCGAGGCCATGCCCGAGCTGAGCTGGAGTTTCGGGTACCCCTTCGCGATTCTGCTGATGGCTTTGGTGTGTACGAGTCTGTACGTGATCTTCAAGAAGCGGGATTGGCTGTAGCGAATCCCGAGAGAGGGAACGGTGTGCCGGCGTAGTAGCGGCGGCAGGTGCGGAGCATGCCTTCTGGGGAGAGGGTGAACACGTCTACGAAGTCGTGGTGTTGGGGGGCCAGTCTGCCCATGGCGACCACGCAGTCCCCGTCGGCGACGATGCGTGTGATGAGGTGGCGGGCTCCGGGTGGGCGGGGGCCCTCCAGTTCCGCGTCGAGGGCGCCAGCGTCCAGGAGTGAGCCGTAGCCGTCGAGGTCTCCCGCGTCGAGGTAGTCGTAGGCGAGGCGTACGTGGTCCACCCCGGAATCGGTGACGACACGGCTCGGATCACGCCGTCCGGTGTACCGGCTGTCCATCGAGGGGTCCTTTCCTGCGGCCGCTCCGCGCGGTCGCGGTCCAGCGGTGCGGGGCGGTGGGAACAGCTTCCGGGAGGGTCGCAACTCGCCGCTATCGCGCCCCTATCACGCGGCCTGAGTGAACCGCCCCTGGCGTGCGGAAAGGCCCCGCGCAAGGCTCCGGCCTGCGGAGACGGGGCTGCGGGTGCCGGAGGTCCGGAGGGCGATTTTCGGCCAACGACGCTTCATCGCCACGAAATCTCCACGCCATGGACAACAGCTCGTACGTTCGCAAGACTGGCCGGGCGCTCAACCACCTCACAAGCGCGGCTCCAGCTGGGAGACTCATGACCGTTTCGCCCGGCGGGGCACAGCACGCTCTCGAACCGGTGGCCTTCCGGATCCTCGGACCCCTCTCGGTCATCGGCGCGGCCGGCCCCGTCCGCGTACCGCCGGGACGGCAGGAGGTCATCCTGGCCGCGCTCCTGCTGGAGGCCGACCGCGTCGTCAGCACCGACTACCTGGTGGACCTGATCTGGGAGGACGAGCCCCCGGACACCGCCCGCACCCAGGTCCAGATCTGCGTCTCGCGGCTGCGGAAGCTGTTCACCAAGGCGGGGGTCGCCGCCGCCATCACCACGCGTCCGCCCGGGTACGTGCTCAAGACCGAGGGTGAACTCGTCGACTCCGTGCTGTTCGCCCGGCGGGTCGCCGACGCCCGGGTCGCCGCCCGGCAGGGACGTTTGGGTATGGCCGCCGAACTCCTGCGACAGGGAGGGGAGTTGTGGGAGGGGGCCTGCCTCAGCGGGATCCCCAGCGAGACCCTGCGGGGCAAGGCCCTGCAGCTCGACGAGGAGCGGATGACGGCCACCGAGACGCGCATCGAGCTGGAGCTCGACCTCGGCCGCCACCACCAGCTGGTCGCGGAGGTCCAGAACCTGGTGCGCCAGGAGCCGCTCCGCGAGCGGCTGCGCGGGCAGCTGATGCTGGCCCTGTACCGGTCGGGCCGGCAGGCCGAGGCACTGGAGACCTACCGGGTCGGGCGGGAACTCCTCGTGGAGGAGCTGGGCCTGGAGCCCGGCAGTGAACTCCGGGGGCTGGAGGCGGCGATCCTCTCCGGCGAGGTGCCGCCCGCGCCGGGTCCGGAGGGCGGAGCGGGCGGTTCTGGTGCGGACGAGGGGCCGGGGGGCGGGGCGTCAGGGCTGGGAGCGGCCGCGGGAACGGGGGCCGGGGTCGGGGCCGGGTTGGCGGGAACGGGGGCCGGGGTCGGGGCCGGGTTGGCGGGAACGGGCTTGCGCGGGGCGGAGGTCGTGTCGCGTGCTGTCGGCCGCCCGCCTGGTGCCGAGGGGACGGCGCCGGACCCCGGTGCGCCCGAATCCGGGGGCGCCGACCCGGTGGGGCCGGCGGTCACCGCCGAAGAGGTGCCGCGGCAGCTGCCCGCCGACACCTCCGACTTCGTCGGGGACGAGCAGCAGCTCGGGGCGGTCGAGCGGATCCTGCTCGGGGAGGACGGGCGGCGCGCCGTGGGGCTGGCCGTGATCGTCGGCAAGCCCGGCACCGGCAAGTCCACGCTGGCCACCCACCTGGGCCACCGGCTCGGTGAACACGCTTTTCCGGATGGCCAGTTGTACTGCGACCTGCGCGGCACCACGGGATCCCCGGCCACCGCCGCGGAGGTGCTCGGCCGCTTCCTGCGGGCCCTGGGCATCCCCGGCCCGGTGATCCCCGAGTCCCAGGACGAGCGGGCCGAGATGTACCGCACCCTGCTGGCCCGGCGCCGGGTCCTGGTGGTCCTCGACGACGCCGCCTCCGAGAGCCAGGTGTGGCCCCTGCTTCCCGGCAGCAGCCGGTGCGCCGTTCTGGTCACCAGCCGGGTCCGGCTCACGGCACTGCCGGGGGCGCACCGCGTCGAGCTGGACGTGATGGACACCGAGCGGGCCCTGGAGCTGCTGGGCCGGGTGATCGGCGGGGACCGGCTGGGGCGGGAGCGGGTGGCCGCGGAGGCGTTGATCCGCACGGTGGGGGGGCTGCCGCTGGCCCTGCGGATCGTGGCGGCGCGACTCGCGGCCCGGCCGCACTGGAGCCTGGCCTCGATGGTGCAGCGACTGGCCAACGAGCGTTACCGGCTGGACGAGTTGACGCACGGCGAGATGACCATGCGGGCGAGCCTGTCGCTGACCCACGACGGGCTGGGGGGCGAGGACCGGCGGCTGCTGCGGCTGCTGAGCCTCGCCCAGGGTCCGACCCTGCCGGGCTGGCTGGCCGGGGCGCTCCTCGACGACCACCGGCCCTTCCCGTCGGACCTGTTCGAGCCGTTGGTGGACGTGCAGATGCTGGACGTGGTGGGCGTGGAGTCCACCGGCGGTTTCCGGTACCGCTTCCACGAGATCATCCGGGTGTTCGCCCGGGAGCAGCTGGCCCTCAACGACGAACACGCCGTGCAGACGGCGGCGTTGGAGCGGATGCTGGGCGGCTGGCTGTCGCTGGCCGAGCAGGCGCACCGGCGGATCTACGGCGGCGACTTCACGGTGCTGCACGGCACGGCCCCGCGCTGGGTGCCGCCGGAGAGCTGCGTCTCGGAGCTGCTGGTGAATCCGCTGGAGTGGCTGGACAGCGAGCACGCCAACCTGGTGCAGGCCGTGGAGCATTCGGCGCGGGCCGGGATGGACGAGCTGTGCTGGGACCTGACGGCGACGCTGGCCACGCTGTTCGAGGGCAAGGGGTACTTCGACGACTGGGAGCGGACCCACCAGCTGGCCCTGGAGTGCGTGCGCGCGGCGGGGAACACGCGGGGCACGGCGGCCCTGCTGAGTTCGCTGGGCGTGCTCTACCTGGGGCGCAGCCAGCACGAGGAGTCTCGGGCCGCGCTGGCCTCGGCGCTGGACCTGTTCCAGGAGGTCGGGGACCGGCAGGGGCTGGCGCTCTGCCACCGGGACCTGGCGCTGCTGGAGCGGATGCGGGGGGACGAGGAGCGGGCGCTGACCCTGTACGACCGGGCGCTGCGGGATTTCGACCAGGTCGGTGACGTGGTGGGCCGGGCCATCGTGCTGACCCAGAGCGCGCACATCTGGATGCGCCGGGGCCAGGTCGCGGCGGCGCAGTCCCGGCTGGACGAGGCCCTGGGCATCTACCGTTCGGTGGGGTACACCGGCGGGCAGGCGCGGACCCTGCGGCGGGCCGGCCAGCTGCAGCAGGGGCAGGGGGAGCACGAGCGGGCGGTGCGGACCTTCATCGAGGTCCTGGAGTTGTGCCGGGACGACGGTGACGTGATCGGCGAGGGCCACCTGCTGCGGGACCTGGGGAACGCGCACGCCGAGCTGGGGCGCCGGGAGGCGGCCCGGGGCTTCTACGCGCAGGCCCTGACGGTCCGCGAGCAGATCATGGACCACGCCGGGGCGGCGCTGGTCCGGCTGGACCTGGCGCGGCTGCTGTCCTCGGGGGGCGCAGCGGACCGGGCGCGGGCGCGGGAGCTGCTGGAGACGGCGGTGCGGGCGTTCCGTGACCGGCGGATGGCGCCGGAACTGGCCCAGGCGGAGCGGATGCTCGACGCGGTGGGCCCGCTACGGGCGGCCGTGGTGCCGGCGGTGCCCGTGGTGCCCGTGGGGTCGGAGTCGGCGGCCGGGGTGCGTCTGCTGGGGCCGGTGGCCGGTGCGGGCCTGCTGTCCGGGGGCGGCCCGGTGTCCGGCGCGATGTCCCTGGGCTGACCGCCTGCGGCGCGGGGGCGCCGGGCGGCGCCGGGGTGGTCGGCCCGCGCGGGCTGCCGCGGACTGCCGCGGGGCCGGGGCCGGGGTAGTGCGGGGCCGGGGCCGGGGGCCGGGGGCCGTTGGCTGTGCCGGTCGTACCGGCGGCCGAGGGCCGTTGGCTGTGCCGGTCATAACGGGGGCCGAGGGCTGGGGGCCGGAGGTCGTACTCCGTCGTACCGGATCCGGGCCTGGAGGTCAGAAGGCCGGAAGCCTGCACCCTGGTGCCGGAGGGGGCAAAAGCCGGGGGCCGGAAGCCTAGAGCCGGGCCAGGGGCCGAGGGACCGAGGGACCGAGGGGAGGTAGCCGAAGGCCGGGGGCCGGGGGCCGGGGGCCGGGTGCCGAAGGCCGGGGGCCGAGAGCTGGAAGCCGGAAGCCGGCGACTGGGGCCGGGAGCCGAAGGTCGGAGGCCGGAGGCCGGAGGCCGAGAGCCGGGGGCAAAGGGCCGGGGGCAAAGGGCCGGGAGCCGAGAGCCTGAGGTCAAGAGGCAGAGGCCGAGGGCAAAGGGCCGAGAGCCGGAAGCCGAAGGCCAACGGGGCCCAAGAGCCAACAGCCGGGACCGCGAGCCGGAGGCTGAGAGCCGGGCCCGTCAGTCGGAGGCCGGGGGCCGGCAAACGGGACCGAGAGGCGGGACCGCGAGCCGGGGCCGAGGGCGGGGGCGGAGAGCCGGAAGCCGGAAGCCGGAAGCCGAAGACTGGAGGCCGAAGGTCGGAGCCGGGAGCCGAGGGCCGGAGGTATAGGACCGACGCCCGGGAGCCGCAGGCCAAGGGCCAATGGCCGGGAGCCTGAGCCGGGAGCCTGAGCCGGGAGCCGGAGGCCGGAGCCGAGGGCCGCAGCCGAGAGCCGGGCCAGAGGCCGGGGCCGAGAGCCGGGACCGATGGTCGGAGTCGGGAACCCAGGGCCGGGTGGCGGAGTCGGGAACCGAGGGCCGGAGCCGGAGACCGAGGGCCGGGAGCCGGAGGCCGGAGCCGGAGGCCGGGGGCCGGGGGCCGGGGGCCGGGGGCCGGGGCCCCGAG
>NZ_JBHVUQ010000049.1:0-47400 GCF_042884105.1 Streptomyces sp. NPDC058157 | reverse complement strand
GAACAGCACCCACAACTCATCCGGCACCAGCCGCTCAACAATCCCCGCCACAGCCGACAGCCTACCTGTCAGCCCAAATGAGATGAGGTCTAAGGGTCCGGCGGTTCACCTGCCAGGACGCCGCGTGCGGGCGACGCACATTCGTGGAACAGATACCAGGGCTGACCCGCAGACACGGTCAGCGCACTGAACGGCTGCGGTCGACGCTGGCCACGGTCGGTCTCGCACTCGCAGGCCGGGCTGGCGCCCGCCTCACTTGCGCCCTCGGGGGACCGGTCAGCCGCAGCACGGTCCTGCGGCTCGTCCACGCGCTACCCAAGCCGGAAGTACCGGCGCCGCGGGTGGTCGGCGTCGACGAGGACGCCACCCGCAAGGGCCGCGACTACGGCACCGTCCTCGTGGACGTCGAGACCCGTCGCCCGGTCGACCTGCTGCCCGATCGGGAATCATCGACCCTGGCCGCATGGCTGGCCCAACAACCCGGAATCGAGGTCGTCTGCCGCGACCGGGCCTCGTTCTTCGCCGAGGGCGCCACCGCCGGAGCACCCCAGGCCGTCCAGGTGGCCGACCGCTGGCATCTCCGGCACAACCTCGGCGAAGCCGCAGAGCGAAGCGTCGCCCAGCACCGCCGCTGCCTGCACGTTCTCGTCCCCGAAGTGCCCAAGGACGAGGTCGAACCCGGTCCGGAGGAGAAGCCGGTCAGCTCGCCCTGGCCGACCGGCCACCGCTTTGCCGACCGGACCCGGGCCCGTCACGCCACCATCCACGCCCTGCTGGAGGCCGGCCACAGCCGCCGTTCGGTCCAACGACAGCTCGGCATGACCTGGCGAACCGTCCAGCGCTTCGCCGACGCCGCCGCGCCTGAGGAGCTGTTCACCGGCCAGTGGCAGAACCGGACATCCGTCGTCGACGAGTACAAGACCTACCTCGACGAACGCTGGAACGAGGGCCACACCAACGCCTGGAAGCTCTGGGAGGAGATCGCCCCGCTCGGTTACAAAGGCAGCTACCAGCGCGCTCGCGCCTACATACGTAAGAAGCGCACCTCGCCACGGCCGGTGACTGCCCGCCGCCTTCGCCTCGGACCGTCGCCGGGTGGATCCTGCGTCGCCCGGAATCCCTCACCGAATCCGAACAGATCCAACTCAAGAAGGTACGGGCCGACTGCCCCGAACTCGACGCGCTCACCCGGCACGTCCACTCCTTCGCGACCATGCTTACCGAACGCCAAGGCCAGCACCTGCCGGGCTGGCTCGAAGCGGTCAGACAAGACGACCTGCCCAGCCTCCACACCCTCGCCAACGGAATCGACCGCGACCGTGACGCCGTCACCGCCGGCCTCACACTGCCCTGGAGCTCAGGCGTCGTCGAAGGCCATGTAAACCGGATGAAGATGCTCAAGCGCCAGATGTACGGACGCGCCGGCTTCGACCTGCTGCGTAAGCGAGTATTGCTTGCGGGCTGAGCCCCGCATCGTTACATGCTGATCCAGCAGTACAGCCGGTGACCGCGAGCGGCCGCCCTCTCTGCGAGAGCGGCGAGATCCTCCAGGAAGCCCGTGGGTCCACTCGGGTCCGACTGAGCGTTGCAGACACCCGACGCGCACCAAACGCGTGCCACTTCGACCAGCTGCTTCCGGTCGAAACGAGTGAGCGAGTCACGAAATGAATCAGTGAGGGACAGGCTGACAACCTCGCCGCCACCGACCATTCCGACCAAATGCCCATGCCGCGGATCAGCCTCGATGTCATCGGCAGATCGCCCAGTAACGAGCACCTCTGCTGGCAGCAGCTCAACCACCGGATCGACGCCCTTCACGACAAACGAGTCGTACCCCGTTCCCATCGGTTGTCCGTCCTCACGAACCACAGCCCGAACGGCGTCTTCATCATCAGCAGCGGCGTAGTAGCCAAAGAGAGCTCCCATGGAACCGATCATGGCACTCACCGCTGACAACGGGCCCGTAAGGCCGCCGAACCCAAACATCGATCACCACGCAGCGTCACCGACCACAAAACCTGAGCCAGAGCCGATTGAACGTGAACGAAGCCAGCCACCCACAGACCGGACGGATCCTGCCGACGTTCGCCGCCGTCGCGAAGTACTACGGAGCCGGCGTCGACATCTGCCCGCCGCGGCGGGGCAACCGCAAGGGCGTCGTCGAGAAGGCCAACCACTCAGCGGCTCAACGCTGGTGGCGAACCGTCCCGGACGGCAGCAGTATCGAGGCAGGTCAGAATGGCATCGACAAACTGGCCGTGCAGATGGACTTGCGTAAACGGAAGCTCGACGGAGCTTCGACCACGGTTGGCACGCTGGCCGAGGCCGAGCCGTTGCTGGAACTACCGACCCGCCCGTTCCCCGCCGAGCTGGAGCAGACCCGCGTCATGAGTCCGCAAGGGCTGGTCTCCTTCGCCGGCAATCACTACTCCGTGCCGCCCGGCCTGCCCGGCGCCCACGTCATGGTCCGGATCCGTCTCGGCGAGGACGACCTGCACGTGGTCACCGCCGGACGGGCGGTCATCGCCCACCACCGCCGGGCACCGGACGGAGCCGGGCAGACTGTCCGCGACGCCGGGCACGTCATCGCCCTCGAACGAGCCGTTCTTGCCGCGTTCTCCGACAAGGCGCCCTGCCGCACCAAGGTCCACCGGCCTCCATCGGCCGCGGCCCAGGCGGAAGCCGAGAAGCTTCGCGGCCGACCTGAAGCAGACGTCGCGAATCGGGTCGTGATCGACCTGTCCCACTACGCCGCCGTCGCCGACCGGCTGCGGCAGGCCCCCACCCACGAGGACCAGGAGCGGGAGAGTGAGTGACACCATGCCGATGAGCGAGGCCCGCCGCTACCAGCAGCTGCGAGGACACCTGTCCTATCTGAAACTCAACGATGCCGCCGAAGCCCTGCCCCGCGTTCTGGACCAGGCCCGAGCCGAGCGGATGACCCTCACCACCGCACTGGAAAAACTCCTCGAGATCGAAGTCGAGGCGACCGAGGCCCGCAAACTCTCCTCCCGGCTCAGGTTCGCCTGCCTGCCAGAACCATGGAACCTGAACGACTTCGACTTCGCCGCCCAGCCCGGCGTCGACGAGAAGCTCATCCGCGACCTGGCCACCCTTCGGTTCCTCGACAACGCCTCCAACGTCCTGCTGGTCGGCCCGCCCGGCGTCGGCAAGACCATGCTCGCCGTCGCTCTCGCCCGCTCCGCAGTCGACGCCGGCCACCGCGTCTACTTCACCACCGCCGCCGAACTCGCCGCCAAGTGCCACAAGGCCGCGCTCGAAGGCCGCTGGTCAAGCATCATGCGGTTCTTCGCCGGCCCCCGCCTGCTCGTGATCGACGAACTCGGCTACCTCCCGCTGCCGGGCGACGGCGCCTCCGCTCTCTTCCAGGTGATCAACCAGAGGTATCTGAAGCCGAGCACGATCCTCACGACCAACGTCGGTATCGCCGACTGGGCGGGCGCCTTCGGCGACGCCACCGTCGCCGCCGCGATGCTCGACCGGCTCCTGCACCGAGCCGCCGTGGTCGGCATCGACGGACCGTCCTACCGCCTCCGCTCTCCCCAGTCCCACTCCGACAACCTTCGCAAAGGGGTGCCCGGACGTGCTGGTTGAATTCCGGGAGTGCCCCATCTGCTGGACGTCATTCCAGGTCAACCCCAGTGCGGGGGCCCGGCACACCTACTGCACACCCCGCTGCAAAGCAGAGGCAAGCCGACGCCGACGCCGTGAACGCGACGAGCAGCCGATGCGGCTCAAGTCGAAACGATGACCTCGGCATCACCGGACCCGACACCCCTCGCGCCCACGGCCGTCCGGAACTGCCCGCACTGCGACAAGCCGGTCACCATCGTCGCCCTGCTGGCCACTCCCGAAGCAGCACGACCTACCATCCCGATGGCGAACCCGGACGTCATCCCGATGCGCCGCAGCTGAACGGACGCAGGTCACTGACCCCGCCGGCCCTCTGGACGGCGGGGTCAGTCTGCGTCAGCGAAGAAGGCGCTGATGTTGTTCCACATGAAAGCGTCCCGCCACTTCGGGCGTCCTTCGGCCCAGTCGCTCAAGGCGGCGATCACCTTCTCCTGAGAGATCGTCCGGGTCTGATAGTGCTCCGCCGCGGTCCCGTCGCGGAATTCAAGCTGGTAGGTGTTGTCGTCCCTCAGCCATACCTGGACATACCAATCGCCGTCCGCCTCATCGTCGACGCGCTCGACGATGACGAAGGCGTTGCCTCGGCCGAGGTTCGCCACCATCCGGCTCAACGCTGACGGCTTCGGGTTCCCCACCCGCCGACCATGTTCATCTCTCGCTTGCAGCATGCCCTGATCATCGCCCACGGGTCTGACACGGGTCGAAGAGCAACCAGTCGTACTCAGCCTCGCTCACCACTGTCCTCAGTTGGTTCACTTCGTGAACCAACTGAGGTGAAGAGCGGGTCTGAGGAAAATTCAAGATCCGCATCACCGCCGGGAAGACGACTCACGCCAGCCTGGTCCGTCTCACCTCCCGCGCCTTCGAGCTCGTAGAGGACACCCTCGACGACGACCCCCGCTACCTCGCCGTCCTGGCAGCCATCGCGGAAATCCACCACCCCGACACCACCCCCGTAGAAGGGCACCGCCCGATGCGCGACCCGCGGGCAGGCACAGCGGCGCGCCTCTGTGGCACCCGACTTGCGGGCGTGCCGGGACAGGGCCGTGGGTCTGCCGGGAAGGTCCCTGCAGGAGAGGAACAGGTTGACGATCGTCGGTGTGCGGCCGGGTACGGGACCGAGGCGGCGCGCCGCTCGCTGTCGCCGGGGAGCGGCCGATACCTGCTTTCCGGTGCCTTGCGGATGGGGCAGACTGCGTGCGAACGAGGGCGGGTGCGGCCGCCGCAGCGGCGAGCACGGCGGCAACAGGACAGTGCGGAAGACGATCCCGCCGCGGACGTCGGCGCCGCCGTCATCACCGGAGCCCGGCCCTCACCGCAGGGCAACGGTAATGGAGCAGGCCAACCATCAGGTCCCGGCGTGCGAGGGGGGAGTCGCCGACCCGGCGACCGGCGAGATCCGCATCCCCAGGACCGCTGCAGCACCCGCGTCCTCAACCCCGCCGCCACAGCGATCCCACTCCCCCAGGGTCGTCGCGCGCAGTTCATCGCGGACACGCGCGCCGAGGAGAACGCCTTCGTCGTCTGTCACCACACCTTCGGCGACGACATCCCGCCCGGCACGATGCAAGCCTGTGCCGGGGACTCGTCAACGCCTACGGCCTCCCCCCGCTCGTCCAGGAAGCCCTCGACGCGGGCTCCGGCCACCTCGTGGAAGTCCCCGAACCCCTGGCCACCGGCACAGACCTGCCCGAGGAAGCACAGCCCTGGCACCGGCAGCGGCTACGCATCGGACTCGTCCAGTGCGCGGACTGCGCCACCACCGTCCGCTGCACCAACCTCGAAACCCTGCCCGACCACCACTGCACCGAACGCCGACGAACCCTGAACGCCTCGGCCGGGTAGCGGCACACCGACCAGATCGACCACCGACCCCTCGCCTCCGAGGCCGCCGAACCGCGGTCTCTGCCGCTACCGCCGGCCGGCACCCGACCACATGAGCAGGCCCGCCACCGGCATTGGGGCGGCCACACAGCAGGACGGGCTGGATCAGCCGGGGTTCTGGCGGTCCAAGACGTCGCGGTCGGTGTAGGAGGCGGCACGCCCGCCCACCGAGGCCTCGGTGGGCGGGCTGCGGACTCAGCGCGGCGCGCAACCGCAGGCAAGAGGTCGGCGAGGCGCCGGTCATCACCGCCCGCGGATGTACTGCCCCATCGGGATGTCCGTGAGCGCAACCGCGCAGCGCCTGGCCGGGAGCAGCGGTGCCATGGCCTCCAACGAGTCGTTCTCCGGCTGGACCAAGACTTTTACCGCCCCTCGCCTCTGCGCGGCCATCGTCGGCCGCCTCGCCTTCGGCGGCGACATCATCGAGACGGCACCGACTCCTATGGCCTGGCGATGACCCGGGCCTGAGCCAAGCAAGAGGCGACCGCCGGAGCGGCGGGGGTTCAGATGTGGGCCCGGATCTGCTTCACCGGATGGCCCATGCGGTCCGCCAGCGCCGTCAGCTCGTCCTCGCTGAACCAAAGGCGTTCGGGGTTCCAGACGGCTATCTCGAAGCGGGCGAATCCGCACGGCCAGTCGTAATCCAGCACATCCAGAGTGGTTGTTCCGCCACAGCACGGGACCTCGATCGCGAGCGTGCTGAACCCGTCCTCGCAGCGGGCCTCAAGGAGGCCGCCCCACCACTCCTTGCCGATGGCTGCCCGGCACAAGGGGCAACCGATCCTCTCCAGGTTGCCCCCGCAGTCGACAGCGGTCACCACATGGTGCCACGTCACGTCGATCTCCATGTCCACGCCGTCGGCAACTCCGGGGGCCAGCTCCTCGACGAGCGCGATGACGTGATCAACCGCATCGCGATCCGGCTGCCACCACGGATCACTCGGAATGATCGACAGCACGTCCTCGCTCATTGTTTACCCACCTCGTCGAGCCACCACAACGTCGCGACGGGATGCTATCGATTGCACGTTCTGATGCCGCAACACCCTGGACCCGATGCCCGACACGGGTCCGTTGGGTGTTCCCAGAACTCCGGCAGACCACAGGGACTTGGGCGGAGCGCCGCCTGGGGCCACCGAGGCAGTACCGCCGTGTCTCAGTGTGTAATGCCCACCAGTCAGCGCCCGGCAGGGGTGGGGACGGAGAAGCGGATCCCGTAGCGCTTTTCCATGGTGGCGATCCGGTCGGGCAGGATGATGCGGATCTGCGCCAGCTCGTCCTTGTGCTCGGCAACGTACTGCTCCCGCGCCTTCGCGCGCAGTGGTTCACGCGCCGCCTCGACGGGCTTCATGCAGATCGCGTATATCGCTCCGAGCCGGCGGTCCTCCGCCTTCATGGCGTCGCGGTCGTCGAACTCCTGCATCCTCTTGTCGACCCCGCTGAAGAAGTCGTTCTCGTCCTTCGCCTGCACGCCCTTGTCCGCCAGGCAGCCCGTGAAGGTCTTGCGTGCGGACACGACGGTGTCCGCCGTCTCGAGTGGAGCGAGCACGCTCAGCCAGCGGGAGAACAACGGACCGTAGACGGACTGGAGCTCGGCGGCCGCCGTATCGCCCTTCTGGCCGCAGCCTTGCACCAGTGCGTTGTCCGGCGCCGCACCACCAGCAGCGGAGAGCTGCTGGCCGGGGACCGTGGCGGGGACGAAGCCGTTGTGCGCGATGGTCTCGAGGTCCGGAATCTCGTACAGCCGCACGAACATGGCCGGAGGGGCATCCGGCAGCCGCGCGTGTGCCGACGTGAAGCAGGCCCGTACGGTCTCCGACCGGATCAGGCTGGTGAAGCCTTCGAGGCCTTGGGTGAGCCGGGTGTCCGCACCGCCGGAGGGCAGCACCATGGGAATGACGTCCTGCGGCAGGCCGTACGAAACGGGCGTGGCGGGCTCGATGGCGGCCGCGGAGGCGTCAGGGCGGGTGGGGGCGCTGGTCGCTGGCGCCGAGCAGCCGGACGACAGGGTCAGGAGCGTGCCGACGAGCACCGCTCCAAGAGCGCCGAAGGAGCGGGGGCGGCGGGAGTGCCGGGCGGGGCGGGGCATGTCCGCCTACCTCCGATGACGAGGGTGGACCGGATTCGCGGGCCGTGCCCGCCGGACGGGGTTTCCCGCCAGGCAGGCACAGCGCGGGATCAGTGAACGATGGTGACCTGGTCGCCGGGGGTTCGGCTGATCACGGTGAACTGGGTGCCCGGGGTCAGGTCCGTGACCAGAGCGAAGTAGGAGTTGTTGATGTCGTGGTAGCCGTTGTCCATCTGGACATAGCCCCTGGACCCGCCTATCCAGCCCGTCGAGCTCGACTTGCGGTACATGCCCATGTACCCGGAGTACTTGGCGTCGGGGGCGTAGGCGGCCTGCGACCAGGACACGTTGAGGTCGTGGCAAGGCGAGTCGGCCTTGACCGCGACCATGGCACCGTTCGTCGTCGTTCCCGGGCTCCGCAGCCAGGTCGAGACGCACCCGGAGGCGGAAGCGGTGGGCGCCAGAGCGACCAGGGAGACGGCGGTCATACCCGCGACGGTCAGCGCGGAAAGCGACTTCTTCACAAGAAACCCGATCTATACGAGTACAGCAGGGCCCGGTCACACTGACGGGCCAAACGCTGGGCACCATAGCAACTCATCGCCCTGACCTGCACATTCGCACGATCGCGCCAGGGACCGGAAGAGTTGTACACCGATCAGCGGCAGAGCCGACCCACCAAGCTCGATGACTTGGACCTCACTCACTGGTGACCCGACGACAGCACCACGCCACGGCGGCCCTTCCAGGGGATCACCGCCGAGCTGCCCGACCGCCGACCGGGCTCCGGATTCCGCTCCGCTGCCCCTCAAACCCCAGGAGCCCCGCCGGTTGAGAGACCGAAGCATCAGCTGGGGATGTCAGCCGGTTCGGTGGGAATGCGGGGGTGGCCTGCGAGGCGGCGGGCTTCGGCCGTGACCTCGGCGTCGACCCGTTCCACGTCTCTGTCGCGGTCCTCGAGGAGGGCGTACTCGTCGTCGAGCTCGGCAAGCCGCTGCGTCAGGGGCAACTCGTGGCCGTAGCGCTGACGAATCCGAAAGGTGAGCTCCCAAGGTTTCATCTCGCCGGAGAGCATGCGTCGTGCGAGCGCTCGCGCGGCGGCCTCTTGGCCGGCCACGCCGGCCGCTGGATGGAGGTTGAGGCCAAGTTCGTCAAGCGCTGGGGGAAGCAGGTCGTGGACGTCGTAGTCCGCCTCGGCGCGGGTGCAGGCGGCGAGGATGCGAAGGCCGGGGGTGTCGAGTCCGGCGACGAGCGCGTCACAGGCGGCACTGACGACCTCGCTCGCACTGATTTCCCCCGCGCTCCAGAGGGCGGCATGGTCCTGTAGAGCGATTGCTGCTGCTTCGGTCGACGTCACTCGTCCATGATCGCCCTCAGGGCGCATGCCGGTCGAACAGGTTTCGTCCAGGTCACTGCTCAGCGGCCTGGTGGAGTAGGGCCCGCGCATCCTGGAGCCGCCGCGCAGACGGGTGGGGTAGGGGCTTCCGGTGGGCCGGTGTCCCCCGCGGCGCACCCCGGTGACCAGCGGCCCTCACTCAAACCCAACCCCGAAACGGACACCTACGCGCGTTGCGCACTCTCAAGAGAAGGGAAATTGCGGAACCACGGAGCGCTTTCGATCATCTTTCGAACGGAAGCGATCTATCCCCCGACGGGGCAGTCCCCCCATGGGGCAGCACACCAGCCGGAGAGCAACCACACATGTCGTACTCACCCGACAATCAGCATCAGCCGCCATACCAGCCGGAAGGACAGTATCCGCAGCATCCGCGGCCGCCCTACGGTGGGCAGCAGCAGGGCCAGCCGCAGTACGGACAGCAGCCCCGGGGCCAGCAGCAGGGCCGCCCGCAGGACCAGACGCAGCCGTACGGCCGGCAGCAGCCCCCGTACGGGCAGCAGCAGGGACCTCAGCAGTCCTACGGCCGGCAGGAGACCGGCCGCCCGCAGTACGACCAGCCGCGCTACGACCAGCAGGCGTACGACGACCAGGCCACTGTGTACCAGCAGCGCGCCCCCGAGCTGTCGGGGTACGACCGGACCGAGCCGCCGTACGAGCACGACGGTGAGCGCCCGCGGCGGAAGTCCAGGGTCCGCCGCTGGGTGATCGCGGGTGCCGCCGTGCTGGCTCTCGCGGGCGTCGCTTCGCTCGTGATGTACCACTTCGACATACCTCCCTTCACCGACAAGGGCAGCCCCGTGTCCTTCGGGCAGACGCCCGGGGGCGGCACGGTCAAACAGGCGCCGAACTCCAAGGCGCTGATGCCCACGGGCCCGCAGGCGGAGTTCAAGAACGAGTCGACCCTGTCGGACGGTACCCACCTCGCGGTCACCACGCTGACGGGTAAGAAGTCGGGCTTCAAGGGGCAGGTGTGGGTCTGGGCGCCGAAGGAGTACAACGACCCGAAGTTCGCCAAGAGCGGCTTCCCGGTCATGATCGCCCTGCCCGGCGGCGCCGGTTTCCCCAGGAACTACTGGATGGGCACCGACCTCAAACTCCAGGCCAGCATCAGCAAGTGGTACAGCGAGGGCAAGAGCAAGCCCTTCCTCCTCGCGATGCCGGTGCTCAACCCCGAGAACCACGACGATGACCCCAAGGACCCCCTGTTGGGCCGGTACTGGGACGGTAGCGACATCCCCGGCCAGCCCAAGATGGGCACCTGGCTGACCGACGACGTCCCGGACCTGATGCGGGAGAACTTCCGTACGATCAAGTCGCGTGACGGCTGGGCGTTCATGGGCTCCTCCACCGGCGGCTTCGCGAGCCTGAAGGCCGTGCTGAAGTACCCGGAGAAGTTCAAGGCCGCGATCGCCTCCGGCCCGGACATCGTCCCGGACTCCGGGCTGTGGAAGGGCCACGACCAGGAGAAGAACGAGAACAACCCGAACCTGCTCTCCAAGGCGCTCATCGAGAAGAAGGGCGCGCCGGACGTCTACATCGCCTTCCAGGTCGGTGACAGCGAGAACAACAAGGACACCCTGCCGAACGTGCAGAAATACATCGCCACCTACGGCAACAAGGGGCCGATCCACACCAGTCTGAGAATCATCCCGGGCGGCAAGCACAACGCCACGACCTACGTGCCGAACATGGGTGAAGGCCCTATCGAGTTCATCAGCAAGGTCATGGAAGGGCCGGTCGAATAGCCGGACATCCACCTTGACTCTGTCGGGGATCTTGGAGCTGTTCGGTGTGTGATGGCGTGATCGACGGGCATGCTCGGTTTGTTCCGGTGACCGATGCAGTCGTCGAGGTGCCTGTCGTCGCTCCGCCCCCGTGCCGGTGAGCAAGTCCCCTCTCTGGCCGTGCGGATCGCGCAGGCGAGCAACCCGGCCGGCACCACGGCGATGTGGGTGAGAGACCGGCTGGACGGTCTGCGGCGCGACGAGGACGTCGCCGACCGGTACCCGCGTGACGGATAGCCGGGCCTCTCGCCTGCCCAGCTGGCTGGCGTCTGTCTGCTTCAGTTGCTCCTCGGCCTGTCGGACCGGCATGCTGCCGAGGCGGTCCGCTGCCGTATCGATTTCACGTAGGCGATGGCCATGGAGCTGGACGACCCCGGCTTCCACCACAGCGTGCCGGCCGACTTCCGCGACCGCCTTACCGAAGGGGACCGTGCCGACCGCCTCCTCGGCCTCGCCCTGGCCCGCCTCAAGGAGGCCGGCCTGGTGCGTGAGCGCACCACCCAGCGCACCGATTCCACCCACATCCAGGCCGCGGTCCGCGACCTGACCCCTCTGGAGCTGACCACCGCGGCGGTCCGCGCCGCCCTGGAAGAGGTCGCCGGCACTGCCCCGCACCTGCTCGATGAACTGGTCGATGAGGACGGGGGACGGAGCTACGGCCGACCGGTCCGAGAGCCGGCCGTACCTCCGGTCCCCGCGTCCAGGGCCTGCGCCAGATCACGGTGCAGAACTACGACCGTGATGCGATGAGGCGCGCCTCCCGGGCCGACGCCTCGGCACTCCACGAAGTCGGGGTCGGTGAGGTCCACGTCCTCGGCGTTCTCCAGCCCGGCGGTCACGAGGAAATCCCTGATGCCGGCCGGTCGGTGCGCGGCCCCGATGGCGACGCCGGCGCAGCGCACCCGGCGCCGGCCCTGCTCGGCGGGCGGGTAGACGATCAGCTTCGCGACATGCGCCCAGCCTGTTCCCGTCGCTCCCCACTGGTGCCAGGCCGCGCGCGAACGCGTGGGGCAGCAGATCACGGCCGCCCGCGGACAGCCTGCCCCGGTGTCATCGGCCGCGGAGTACGTTCGGAGGTACAGGGTGCGGCCCTGGCCACCGGGGCCGCGACGGGGGGCGCGCCCCGACACGGCTTGCCGACCGGGCCAGGCCCGCGGCCTTAACCGGTTCCCTCGTGCGGGTGTACCCGGGGCCGCCGGCGAGCCGGTCCGGTCCCACCGCCGGCGCAGGGCTCATGAAACCGATCGACGCGCAGCACATCGCGGAGCCCGGCCTGGTGGTCCTGGACACCACCGGCAGGGACAAGACCCCCGTGCGAGCCGTCGTGGCCGCACTGGAAGATCACTGGGCCACATCAGGCATCGGCCCGGTGCGGCGGCATCCCGACGATCCCGGCGTCCGGGCCCGGAAGCCAGCGGCCCCATTGCAGGACCGCGAAGAACACAACGGGGGTGGGGCCTCTCGGCGCCCAGGTTCGGGGTTCACGGGGGCTTCGGCCCGCGTTGCGGATCGCTCGGCGGCGGGGGCCGGGGGCTCGCTGGTCGGTCGAGGGCTGCAGGGCATCGATCCACACGCCGCTCCGGTCGTGATCACTGGTCGTGCTCACGGGAAAGGATCTTGACCTCAAGTGTGCTTGAGGGAGCAGTCTTCCTCCATGAACACCGAACAGATACAGCAGCAGTTGCAGGCCTTGACCGACCGCGCCGAGATCACCGACCTGATGGACCGCTACCTGCGTTCCCTGGACGTCGGCGTCTTCGACGAAGAGTGGGCTCGCGCCTTCCACACCGAAGACGTCACGGCGGAAATGCCCATCGGTACCGTTCATGGCCGCGACGCCTTGCTGGCAGACGTCCGACGGGCGATGGCGCTGTTCGAACGAACGGTGCACCTGGGCAGCAACGCCGTCATCGAGATCGACGGTGCTCGGGCCAAGGCCAAGGGTGCCCAGTTGAGCACCCACGTACTGGCGGACGGCTCGGGCAGCGTCTTCATCTCGGCCGGTCACGCCGACACCGAGCTGGTCAAGACGGCCGAAGGCTGGCGGATTTCAGCCTCAGCCCTCCGGGTGGCATGGACCCAGGGCCCTCGCCCACAACTGCCGACCACAGCCGCAGCGGCCTAGCCTCCGGCCGGCCGGGCCGGACCGGCCTACGCCCGGAAGGTCGCAGGGACGCGGTTGCGGCCCCGGCGTGGTGTTCGTACGCGGGCGGTGCTCCTGCGGGTCGAAGGACCGCAGGAGCACCTGGGCGGCTGCGTCCCCGGGGGCCGGCCTCGACCACAGGTTCCACATCGGCGGAGTTACCAAGACCTTCGTCGCGTGTCGACGGTCACGCATTTCCCCACGATCTACATGACCGGCGTCACGCAATTCTCCACCCGCACGATCACGCGCCCCATGGGGCTGGCGGTTGCGATGCCCACCGGCAGGGCCCGAGCCCGCCTCTCCCTGCTGTTCACATGAACAGCAGGTCGACCGGCGGCCATGGGTAGCCCAGTCGCTCGGCATCATGCGAACCTCCCCAGACCTCGGCGAGGGCACGGGGATCGCCTGCGGTCAGCTGCGCTTCAAGGCGCTCGGCCTGTATCGATGGGTCGTCCTCGGAGATCTGGAGGGTCGTTCCGAACTGGATCCAGGGCAGATCCGTATCGGGCCCGTTAGGGGGGTGCATCAGGATGACGTGGATTCGGTCGGGTTGCTTGCGGGAGGCCCAGACGTCTTGCAACTCGCACTCCCACCGGAGGAGCCAGTCCTCGCGTCCCCTCAGCCCCGCCTCAAGCAGCCGCGCAACTGCTCCTGCCGGCCACTCCCAGCCGCGGTCTTCTCCGGCTCGCATGACCTCGGCCTCGTACTGAGCTGCGTTGAACCGAAGCTCCTGCAGGGCGACGTCCTCGTTGGCCAGGTCGCGCCAGCCCGCCCAGACAACATGATCCCCGTCACGCGTGACCGTCATGTACAGGGCACCGCAGCACTCCTCCGCGCCGCACCCGGACCAAGCGAGACGGGCCTCGTGGGGTGTCGCGGTGGCATGCAACGGCCCATCCTGGTCCAACAGATACCGGGGTCCTACTCCCAGGTACCGGGAGCCTCCCACGCCGCCAGGGAGCACATCGGCCAGAAGATCCCGGCCATTGACGATCGGGCGGACCTCCACGCCGCCCTCGTCGGGCGGAGGGCACACGATGCTCAGGCTGAGAAGGTCCGGTTGCATGGTCATCGGCCAATGGTCGTGGAGCCAGCCACAGCTGTCATGTGAATTCGCGTGGCCCTACCCGGTCGGTAGTCCGGGCTGCTGTCAGGCACGCTGGCCTCCGGCCACCTCCGGAACATCGGGATGACAGCCTGGGGAATTGCGTGATCGTAGCCCTGGGGAATCACGTGACCGTCCACGGACAGGAAGCTATCGGACAGGAGAGGTCCAGCTCCCACGCGGTGCCCGGCCCGATCCCCGAGCGACCTTCAGAGGACCCCGAAACCCCACAGCCGTCACGGATCATATGCCCACCCCGCATAGCCCAGGCCAGGCCCCCGTCCCCACGCGGGCGCCGCTCCGGTCTCCAGCCACGCCCATGAACCGAACCGCGGGGAACGCTAGCCACCCGTGTGGCCGCTTGCCACAGCGCACACGACGGCGCATGAAGGCACCAGCCGGTCGCGTCCCGACAGACCCGCAACGCTCCAACGCCTTCCCAAGCCCTGGTGGACACGTCATCGGGGCCCCCGCTGAGATATCGAATCACTCCCGCTGGCCGAGGTCGTCGTCGATGATGTCCGTGTGACCAACCGCATCAGCGCCCTGATCTCGGCCTTCGGTGTCCTTGCCAGCATGCTGCTGCTCACCCTTGCCCTTCGTGAGCACCGCGCTGGGGCGTCAGTTCTCTGGCTCGTGGCTGGAGTTGTGATCTTCCTTGGCGCCTCGTACGCGCTCGTGCGGGACGTTCGGCAACTCCGCTCGGGGCCGACGGCCTGACGAGCAGCGTCCTTCCAACCAACACCGTCGATCGTTGTTCGTTCCCCGAAGCACCACCAAAGCGGCCCACCCACGCCACCTCGCACCCCACACCACAACCCGACCCATGGCACCACCCGCCCCCGCACCACCACCCACCCGACCCCGCAAGCACACAAGGCGACGACCTCCCGGGTGAACGCGAGCCCCCGCGGCCGGGCCCGGGGAAGGCAGGTGAGCGCCGGCCGTGACAGCGCGCAGTTCGGTGCAGCAGGGTGCGCGGATGACCTTCCTGCCCGCGATCGACGCCAAGCTGAACGTGTGGACCAAGGCCGCCGTTCTGACCGCGTTGTACACGCTGCGCAACCTCGTGAAGGGCTGGTGGCGAACGCGCCTCGGCAAGAGCCGCGGACTGTCGAGGGCATACCGGCGCATGGCGCCACGGGTCCGCCACGACTACGTTCGTAGCGGCGGATCAGCTCGCCGGTGGGGCGGTCGAGGAAGGCCAGGCGGTTGAGGCCGTGGCGGGAGCAGGATCCGGCGGGCCGTCGAGGTCCGCAGGTGCAGGGCCGACGGCCGCCGCATGGAACGTGCCCGGCTCTACGGCGGAGCATCCTCGCAGGCGCGGGGTCAACCTGCCTACCTACGGCCGGCTGATGGCCGACAGCCGGCGGCGGATCAGCCCGTCTGGGCCGTCCGGGCGCGCTGGGAGAGTAGCCGTGTGAGGGATTCGAGGTCACCGCTGTCGTAGCGTCGGCTCTCGTTGTCCTTGCCGCTGACGATGGTGAGGACCGTCCCGGTACGGACCATCGTGTAGTGGGTGGTGTGGATGACGGAGGCCGCACCCTCGCTCGTGGACTGTGAGAACGCCGTGATCTCGTCGCCGACGCTCGGCATCGTCAGCTTCCTCACGCCTGCCGCCTGCGCTTTCCGGTTCTTGCGTTCGAAGGCCGACCGGGCTTCGGATTCGCCCGGATAGGAGAACACCAGGAATTCGGTGTCCATGCTGTAGCGGCCCTGGTACTCGGCGCCGCCCTCGAACGTCGAACCGTCGTCTTGCGACGAGACATCCGCCTTGGGTGCCTTCACCTCCGTCCAGCCGCTCGGCAGGCTCGCCGCATCCGGCAGGACGGCCTTCACGGCCTCCGCATCGGACAGCGGCACCGCCTTCCCCCCGCCCTCGTTCCGATCCTGACCAGGGGTCCCGTCGGCCTGCCTCCCAGCCCCCGGGCCGCCCGCTGAATCGCCGGGCGCCCCGGATCCGGGGGAGCTGTCACCGTCGAACAGTCGTGCCCCTCCGTAGACGCCGAGGACCACCAGAGCAAGGAGAGCCGCCGCAAGCGCGACGAGCGCGGCCCGCCCGGACGGGGTGTTGCTGAAGGTGACGGGGCCCAGGGCGATGGTGCTCTTGCGCACACTGGCTCCCCCGTCGATGACGACACTGCCGACGTAGTTCCGCGGCGGTGCCGCCGGCGGAGGTCCGGCCAGGGCTTGTACGAGCCGGGCGGCGAAATCCGGGTCCTCAGCGCCCGCGGCCGATATCGCGGCCGCCAGCTGTGTCCGAGCCTCCGCGTCCTCCGGCTGCGCGTCCACGGCCGCGAGGGCCGCCTGCCCGGACGGGCTCGTCCCGAGCCGCTGTCTCACCAGGACGGAAACGGCTTGCCCGACATTCGCTCCCGCCGCGCCGGCCGCGCCGCTCGCGAACTCCGTCACCACCCGCACGACCGCCGCGACCACGTCCGTTTCCATGGCACCCCCGTACCCCGCGTACATGCCATACGGCCGGATGAGCCACTGGCAGTCAACCGATCCCGAAGGCATCAGATTCAAGCCCTGGGCCCGCCCACCACACCGACGTAACAGGTCAAAATTAAAGGAAAACGGGCCAAGATCCACTGCCGCCGGGAGCGTTCATCCCCGCAGGCTCGGGATCAACGCCACTTCCGCCGGGGGCGGGTCGGCCTCAGCCGAGGACCGCGGTGACCTCGCGGCGGGCCGGCTCCGACAGGAGGGGCGTCCAGCGTGTGAACAGCTCGCGCAGGCCCTCCCCGTTGCGTTCGCGGAAGGACTCGTTCACCTTGGCCAGGTCCAGCTCGTTGGCCACGGTGAGCTCGGCGAAGTCACGGCGCTGCTGGAGGGACGGTGTGAACTGCTCGCCGGTGAACCGGTCCCGGAAGGTCACCGGCTCCCCGTCGGGCGCGGCGAGGCCGGGGTAGGAGGCCTTGCGGTCGCAGCTGGCGTAGAAGTAGACCAGTTCCTCCGCCTCGACGCCGATCGCCTCGGCCAGGCGGGCGCGCTCGGACAGGTCGAGGAGTACCAGCGGCAGGCCGTCGGTGCCGTAGAAGGCGTGGCACAGTGCCGCGGTCTGCAGTGCAGGGCGCGCGCCCCACGCGGCGAGCATCGCCTCCACGCGCAGCAGGTGGGTCAGGAGCGTGCCTCCGGAGTGTTTGGTCGTCTCCGCTCCCACCTCCTTGAGCAGGGCTATCGCCGGAGAGTCGGAGTGCTGATCGTCGCTGTGCATCATGAGCCCATCATGGCGGGGTTCCCGTGCCGGCGTACGCCGGGACCGGCATGCGGACGGTTCTGGAAGGCGGTCACGTCCGCCGGTGCGACTGCATCCTTCGGCCTACCGGGTCCTCGGTCCTGCGGAGGACGCTCTCACGCCACCGCCGCGAGAGGGTGGATCCGTGCGGACGACCATCGGATACACGCTCGAGAGCATCGGGTACGTCATAGGGGCCCAGGGCCTCGTCAGCTTCGCCTCGCAGGCGTTCTTCGGCACGGAGTGGGGGTGGATGCACAAGGTCGTCGACCTTCCGTCCACCGCCTACCTCGGCGTCGCCGCCGTGGGGTTGGCGCTCGTCGTAGGCGGGGTGCGGACGCGGAGGGCGGCCGGGCGCCAGGAGGTCGCCTGAGCGGGTACGCCGTGTCACGGAACACGCCTCCGTTTTCCGGCGCTCCGGGGATCACGGGATCAGGCCGAGCTGTCGTAGCTGCGCGAAGACGTCGACGACCCCCCAGACCTCGGTGATGCGGCCGCCGCTGAAGCGGAAGATGAAGATCTCGCCGTACGTGACCGGCTTGCCGGTGGGCGGGAGGCCCCTGTAGTCACCCCGGTGGGTTCCGGTGACCGTGTTCCTGAAGACGACCTTGTCGCCTTCGGCGATCACGTCCTCGACCGCGACGTGGAGGTCGGGGAACGCGCGCAGGAGGACCACCCACACCTGTTTGAGCGCCTGTGCCCCCGTCGCGCCGGTCGGCACCGGAGCGTGGAACAGCACGTCGGGCGTGAAGACCTCGTCGATCGTCTTCGAGATGAGCTCCGCGTCGCCCGTGTTCACGGCGGCGTGGAAGCGGCCGAACGCCGCCTTGTTGATTTCTGCCTGGGCTGCTGACATGTGCGGGCTTCTCCTCGGTTGGTGAAAGGGCCGTTGCCCACGGGGTCCGGACCCCGGACTCGTCGTTCAGGCGCCGGTGCCCGTGCGGGCGCCGTACTTCCCGCCGCGGGACGCCAGCTCCTTGATCACCACCGCGGTGCGCCCGGTGACGTAGGCCCGCCGGAGGCTGTCGTCGGGGCGGGTGAACTGGCCCACCGCGTTCTTCCGTCCGAAGGTGACGGCCCGGGCGACGTAACGCGGGGAGTACGGCTTGGGCCTGCGGCCTTCGATCAGGCGGGCCAGGGCGTCGGCCGCGTGGGCGGCCTGCGGCCCGGCGAGTGCGCAGGCGAAGCGGGCGCCGGGTACGGCCGCGCAGTCGCCCACGACGAAGATCCGTTCGTCGTCGACGCTGCGGAGGTATTCGTCCACGAGCGCACGGCCTTCCGGGTCCACGCGCAGACCGCTGCGGGCCGCGAGGCCGGGAACGCCCGACACGATCGCCCACAGGGTCAGGTCGGACGCGAACGCCGCTCCCGAGCGGAGGTGTACGACGCCGTCGGTGACCTCGGTGACGCCGTCGTCCACGATGTCGACGTCAAGCCCCGCCAGTGCGGACCGGATCCGCTCGTGCGCCCGGCCGGAGAAGCCCCCGGCGACCGTGGATCCGACGACGCGCACCCGGAGGTCCGGCCTGGCCTCGGCCACCTCGGCCGCCGTCTCGATGCCCGTCGCGCCGCCCCCGATCACCGTGACCCTGCTGCGCGGGGCAGCGCGGCGAGCGCCGTGCGGGCCCGTTCGGCTCCTTCCCAGGTTTCCACCGGGACCGTGCCCGGCATCGGCCGGACGGTGCTGCCCACGGCGAGGAACGCGTGGTCGAAGTCGATGCCCGTACCGTCGTCGAGGGTGAGGGCGCCGTCGCCGATCCTGTCGGCGGTGGCGATGCGCGAGGTGATCCCGTCCCGGAGCATCGAGGTGAGGGGGGTCGCGGCAGTGGCGGTCCCCGCGAGCTGCTGGTGCAGCCGTACGCGCTCCACGAAGTCGGGGCGCGGGTTGACCACCGTGATCTCGGCGCTCCTCACCTTCTTCGCGATCCGGTTCGCCGCGAACGTGCCCGCGTAACCGGCGCCCACCACTACGACCTTCATGTCGGCCTCCCGCCTTGGTGACTGGTCGGACATGAAATGCCGGCGGGCCGGGTCCTGTGACAGGTCTTCGGTGTGGCGGGTGTCACAGGGCGTGCGGTGTCACACGACACCTGGCTGCGCTGGGCGGGCGCCGAACTCGACGTGGTGCGGGAGCCGCGCGCGAACCTGGTCCGGATCGCCGCCCGTCAGGCCTTCGGGCGGCTGCGCGCGTCGCAGAGGGCGTCGAGCCGGGCGAGAGCACGGGGACACGTGGCGGCGCGCCGGCCGCGCGGACCCGTTTCCGCCGCCGAGAACCGCGTCGCATTCGTGGCCTTCCAGCGAGCGCTGGTGACGGATGGCCTGCTGAATCTGCTCGACCTCCTCGTCCCGGACGTCGTCGCCCTGCGCGGCGGCGGGGCGATCGACATCGACGTGGCCGTGGCCCTGCGGATCGGCGGCGGCCGCATCACCGGGCTCTGTTCCGTGCGCTGTCCGGAGAAGCTGACGCGCATGGAACGGGGGACGGCCGTGGGGCGCTGAGCTGCGGGGGCGGCGGCCGTACGGCGTGTTCCGCTGCCGGTGCCGCCGCGCGGGCGGAGGGTCGTGGGCGGGCCGTGTTGTCAGTGGCGGGTGACAGCATCCGGGCATGAGTGACGAAGCGTTCAACTGGCATGCGTTCCTGGGACGGTGGCAGGAGGAGTGGGTTCCGCCGAGGGACCCGGACGACGGCCCGGACCAGGACGGTCCGCCGGGCTCCTTCCGGCTGGGCGGGCCCGCGGCGGACGAGGCGGCGATCCGGGCGGCCGAGGTGCGGTTGGGGCGTCGACTGCCGGCCTCGTACCGGGCGTTCCTGGCGGTGAGTGACGGGTGGTACGTGGAGCAGATGGCCGGGGTGTACCAGCTCGGCGGCACCACGGACATCGACTGGTTCCGGGATCCGTTCGACATGACCCCCCTGTACGCGGACGGCCTGGGCGAGAACCCGCGTGAGGAGGAGGTGCTGCTGGCCGGGATGTGGCGGCGCGCGTTGCGGTTGGAGACGGAGTCCGACATGTCGTACGCCCTGCTCGACCCGGGTGACCGGGACGAGGACGGCGAGTGGGCGCTCTACCTCTACCAGGGGTGGGGTGGTGAGCCGCCGCGCCGCTACCCGTCGTTCCGCGCCTACATGGAGGCCATGTACCACGGCTTCCACGCCACCCGGGCCGGTGACCCCGGGTTCGTGAACGCGACCACGCGCGCCCAGGACGCCCGGGTCGAGGAGGCCCGGCTGCTGGCCCTGCGGGGACGCCACGAGGAAGCGGCGCCGCTGCTGGAGGAGGCGTTCTCCTTCGGACGGCCGCACAGCGGCGTTCTGTTGCAGCAGGTGCGGCAGTTGTCGGGCCGGCGCGTTTCCGGGGACTACGGCCTCCTCCCGGCCGATCCGCGCCACGGGCCCGAGGTCCTGCCGGTGCAGGCCATGGCGGCGGCGCGCGACGGCCAGGGGCCGGACGGGGACGACTACTGGCTCGGGATGATGGCCGCGCGGGGCGTCGACCGCGAGGCGGCCCGGGCGGTGCTGGGCGCGGTGCGGGACGGCACCCACCGCTACGCGCCTCCCGGCCTGTGGGGGCGGGCCGTCGCGGAAGCCCGGGAGGCGGCCCGCTGGGGAGCGACCGACGCGGCGTGGCGGGTCCTGCGGGAGGCCCTCCCGCTGTGGGAGGCGCCCGGGCCCTCGCTGATCGCCCCCATCGGGCTGCTCGCCGATCCGGTCCTGGGTCCGCTGCTCACCCCGGAGCGGGGGCGGGAGCTCCTCGCGACACCGCGTTCGGGGGAAACCGGGCCCGTCCCGGAGCCCGTCGCCGACCTCGACCCGCCGGGGCTCGGCTGGCTGGCGGGGCCCGGGGACGGCCGCGGGCCGGCCGCCGGGTACCGGTGCGTGTGGGTGGAGGGCCTCGACCCCGCCGGTCTGCCCGCCCTGATCGGTGAGGAGGGAGCCGGACTCGGGGTGCTCACGGACCGGCTCGGGTCCTGGCGGAGGCAGGGGCGGTGGGAGCGCGAGGGCGTGGAACCGTGGGAGGACCGGGCCGCCGTCGCCGTCGGCCGCACCGCCGAAGGGTGGGCCTTTGCCTTCGACGGCGACGCCCACCACCTGGGCGACCGGTTCGTGTCCCCGGCCGTCGCCGCCTCCGCGCACGGCCGCGCGGTGGTCGTGTGGCGCGAGCCGGAACGCCACTCCCCCGACGACCAGCCCCCCGCCTTCCACCTGTCGGTGGCCGAACGGGGCGAGGAGGTCTACGCGTTCACCGTGCGCGGTGGTGAGGTCCAGCGCTCCGGGACGATACCCGAGGCCCTGGACCCCGCCCGGCTGTTCCGGGCGGACGACACGCCCTTGGACGGGGTACCGCGCGCGCTGGAGGCCCTCCACGCCGAGCTGGGCCTGTCACTCCCCCGCTTCGCCCTGACCCAGGGCGCGCTCCCCACCCTCACCACCCGCTCCTGGACCCGTGCGCCCCGCGAGGGCGAGAGCTTCGCCTACATCCGCTTCGTCCGGCACCGGGGCTGAAGGGCCGCGGGCGCTCGGGGACTTGGGCGCACCGCCTTCGCGCGTGGACGTGCGTATGCCGCCGCCGTCCCGGAGGCGGTGACGCCTCCGCCTCGGGCCGCGGGCCGGCGGGGGCGCCGTCTGCCGTCGCGGCGGAAGGGCGGCGGCGAGGCGCGAGGCTCGTTCCAGCGGAGGCGACGCGGGGGACGGCGCGTCGATGGAGGTGCTGCGGGCCATCGTGGAAACCGCGCCGGGCTTCACCGGGTGACAGGATGACCAGTGGATCCTGCCTGCGGGACGGTACCGCCTTCCTCGGCCGCGCCGGGGCCCGAGAACTTCAGGCCCGCTCGGATGCCGTGGAGTGTCTGCGCTCGGAGGCTGCGCGCCGGCCCTCGGCGGCCGGGCCGTCCCGGTGTCCGGGCCGGTGGTGGATCATGCGGTGGTGAGGGTGGCCGCGCCGAAGGAGACGTCGAAGCGGTCGCACCAGATGGTGACGCTGCGGTAGTCGGCCAGGTTCAGGTCGGCGGGGATCGCGTAGTTCTGGTCGCCCTTGTTGCCCTTGAGCCTGCCCAGGCTGACGTGCTTGCCGTCGTCGAAGACCGACCAGCCGGCCACCCCTTCCTTCACCTGGGCATCCGTGAGCCAGACGCGCAGGTCCGGGCCGTTGCTGGTGTCGAGGTCCTCCAGCCGCAGCGTGCGGGAGCCGTCGGGGAGCCGGATCAGTTCCACGGTACCCGTCGTGGTGTGCTCGTGGCTGATCAGCGTGCCCCGGGCCAGGACCTGGGGGCCGGCCTGAGCGCCCGGGGGCACCGCCGAGGACGCGGACCCGGGTTCGGCGGCCTGTCGGGATGTCATGGGGAGGGCCTCCCGGATGGTCGCGTCCTGCCACAGCCTCCACGGCTGGAACCAGTACGTGCCGACGCCCAGTACCAGCGTGGCCACGACCACCAGCCCGGCCCACAGCCGTCCTCGTCGCTTCGTCTCCGTCACCGTCTCCGCCACCGAAGTGCCCTTCCTCGCCCATCTGTCGACCGTCCGCCGCCCGCCATTCAACGCGTCCGCGGCCGACGTCACCAGCTCAGACCTGGTGACGAAAGTCTTACGGGCGGCGTCAACGCCCGGGCCGGCGCCCGTCGCGCGGAGCGAACATCTCGAACGCGGCCTCCTCGGTGGTCCGCGCGTTCAGGCAGTGGTCGGCCCATTCCGCCGCCTGATCGAAAGTGGAGTCATCGGCGATCCGGGCGGCGGCCGCGTCGATGTCGAAGGAGGTGGAACGCAGTTGGACGCCCGGCCCCAGGAGCGCCCAGTGCGCGCCGGCCCGGCCGAAGGGCATCCCCACACTTCCCGGGTTGACGACCAGCCTGCCGGCGACCTGGCGGGCGAAGGGCATGTGGGTGTGTCCGCACACCACGGTGCCGACCGCCTCGTCCACGCCGCCGAAGACCTCGCCCCACCGCTCGGGGCTGGAGTCGACGAGCACCACCTCCTCGTCGTCACGAGGGGTGGCGTGGCAGAACAGGACGTCGCCCAAGCCGCGGACCTGACGGGTGAGCGTGGTAGGCAAGGCCTCCAACAGGTCGACCTGGTCGTCTCGGAGCCGCTCCGCGGCCGACGGGCCGATCGGGTCCGGTATCGACGTACGCAGTCCCCTGCGGTATTCGACCAGCTCACGATCGGCGTTGCCGCGGATCCAGGCGGCCCGCTCGCCGAGGCCGGCCAGGAGATCGAGCACCCCCACCGGCTGCGGGCCGCACGCGATGTCCCCGGTGAGCACGATCAGATCGGCGTCTCGGACATCGGGTTCGGCCAGGACTGCCTCCAGCGCGGGCAACACACCGTGGATGTCGGAGAGGACGGCTACTCGGTTCAACATGACGACCAATATCCAATACGCCGTCAGCCCTGCGGCAGGAGGTGCGGGACCGGGCCGCGGTCAGCCGTGGGCGTGGCCGGTGTCGGCGGTGGGCAGGGTGCGTACGACGTCCTCCTCCGTGCGGGGTTGCACGATCACGAACTGGCCCATCATGCCGCGGTCCTCGTGGCGCAGGATGTGGCAGTGGTACATGTAGGGCGTCGTCGGGTCCGTGAAGTGGCCGAACTGGACGGCGAGTCTCGTCTTCGATGTGGCCGGCAGGAAGACGGTGTCCTTCTGCGACCGGTACCAGGCGGGCGGTTGGCGGCCGCCGATGCCGATCACGCGCAGGGCCACTTCGTGGATGTGGAAGTTGTGGGCGTGGTCGCGTGCTTCCACCTCCCAGATCTCGTGGGCTCCGGCCGGTACGACCTCGTCGATGCGGTCCATGGCGTAGTCGCGGCCGTTGATCTCGTCGTCCCCGTCGAGTTGGAACCGGCGTACCCGTGCTCCGGCGGGCACCTCGATCGGAGGTGTGGTCGCGAGTCGGTCCGGGACCGGGGGCGAGGCGCTGAGCCGGTCGGCGGCGATGATCTTCAGCAGGTCGAAGTCCCCCTTGCCGATGGCGTCCCGGCCGAGGGTGCGTCCGTCGGCGAACCCGAAGTGCAGGAGGCGGGAGTTGGAGGCGTTGAGGATGCGTAGCCGTGCGCGTTGTGAGCTGATCCGCAGGTGGGGGTCGAGGGTTCCGTTGACGAGGATGCGGTTGCCGAGGAAGAAGACGGAGTCGTCGAGTCGCTGTTCCGACAGCGTGCCGTCGGCATTGACGACCTTGTCCTGGACGATCAGCGGGAAATCGTCCACGCCGTAGGCCTTGGGCAGGGCGAGGCCTTGTGCCTGTGGGTCGTCGAGGAGGAACAGCCCGGCCAGTCCCCGGTAGACGTGCTGGACCGTGAAGCCGTGGGGGTGGGGGTGTCCCAGGTGGTGGCCGCGGGCTGGTCGACGGTCCAGTGGGGGCTCCAGGTCGCCCCGGGCTCGATGATCCGCTGGGGGCCGCCGTCCATGAGGCCGGCACCCTCATGCCGTGCCAGTGGACGGTGGTCTTATCGCCGACCTGGTTGACGACGTCGACCCGTACTCGGTCGCCGCGCGGGCCCGCAGCGTCGGGCCCAGGTAGGACCCGTTGAACCCCCAGGTCGGGGCCGGCTTGCCGGGCAGGAACTCGGTGCGGCCCCGCTGCGCGGTCAGGGTGAAGGTCTTCACGCCGGCCGCGTCCAGGGTGGGTTCCAGCAGCGGCGGAATGCGCAGCGGGTTGGCGAAGCCCGCGCTGTCCGCCCTGTGGCGGGTGGCTGACGGTGTCTCGGCGGATCCGCTGCCGGAGTCACAGCCGGAGGTGCCTGCGGCGGTGGCGGCGGTGGCGGCCAGCAGAAGGAATCGACGACGCCTCACGCGCCGACGATATGGCGTGGGTCGGACTTCCACCCTCCCAGCATCTCGGCCAGTCCCGCCGATACGCCCCGGATGGCCGACGGCCGCGGAGGAGTCGTGTCCTCGCAGCGGCTCGGCCGCCACCGTCGGCTCTGCCGGCGTCGGGCCGAGGAGTAGTCCCTACGACCACGATGATCAGGCTGGATAGTCTGGTCCGCCGTCATGACCGGCTGGAGGATGCCGCAGATGAGCCAGTACTTCGACCTCGGCGACGAGACGCTGTGGAATCCGTCCAATGGAGCTTCTCGCATGTTCCGGCGCCAGGTGGCGGTCTTCGAGGCGGAGCTGGGACTCCCCTCGGGCATCGGGTCGATGGAGAACGACGAGTGCCAGATCCGCCCCGATGCCCTTGAGGCCTTCGTCGACGCCCTCTTGGCGCAGCACGGAAAATCGAACCACGCCGTCTGGCTCGCGCTCTCCGAAGGCTTCACCGCCACGGTGCTGGTTCTCGCGGAACGCGCCGGGATCACTGTGGACTGGGCGCGGCACGGAGCCGCCCCGCAAGCCCGGCCCGGCGACGTGCAGGCCTCCGCCCTCGCCGGGGCGCCCACCCCGGCGGAAGGCGGCGCCTGGGGCATGGGGCTGCGCGAGAAGGCACGAGAGCTGGGGCGGCGCATGCCCCGCTGACCACCGCCGCCGGCCCGCCCGGCTGAGGAAACGAGGTCCTGGACCCAAGGCGGCCCGTCGTCTGGCCGACGGGCCCGCAATCCTCCGGCACGGCCCGGCTGGAACTCCCCCCGGGTCAGGGGGTGACGAGGGCGAGGTCCTGGAGGACTTCGGTGGACGGGAGCTGTGTGAACGTCGCGCCCGGCACGATGAGCTTGCCGCGTCGGCGACCGCTGCCGATGAGGACGTAGGGCATCTCGGTGACCGCCGCGTCCACCAGCAGGGGCCAGGCCAGAGGCAGACCCAGCGGGGTGATGCCCCCGTACTCCATGCCGGTCGCCTCCACCGCCGTCTCCATCGGCGCGAACGACACCTTCCGCGCACCCAGACGGCGGCGCACGGTCCCGTTCACGTCGACCCGGCCGTACGAAGGGACCAGGCAGGCGGCGAGGGTGGTCCCGCCGCCCCGCTTCGCGGCGACGACCACGCAGTTGGCCGACGCCTCGAGCAGCTCCTGCCCGTAGTGGGCGACGAACCGGGCGGTATCGGCGATGGCCGGGTCGGTGTCCACGTAAAGGAACTCCTCGGCCGGGACGTCCCCGGACCAGGCGCCGATCGCCTCGGCCACGGGCCGGACGAGCTCCTCGAGGCAGGAGGGGGCCGGTACGGCGTTGAGGAACCTGTCGAAGATCCCGGGAAGATCACGCATCCCCGCACGCTAACACCCCTCGCCTCACGGCCCGTCCGCCGTCCGGCCAGCGGACGGAACGACTCGCCGCGGGACCACGTTCCTCCGTGAACTGGAGCAGCTCCTTCCTCGTGCGGCCCTGAACCGTCACGGCCCGTGCCAGCGGGCGATGACCGCATACAACGCGCTGAGCGCCCGGTTGCCGCGTAGCCCGGCGGGTCGAGACAAGCGGCGATACTCCCGGATGCCTGCGGCCTCGGTCGCCGGTCGGCGGGGCGCGCGCCAGGTCGCCGCCGACGCGGTGACCACGGTGACGAGGGCGCAGAGTGCGACGGTCCTCCCGATGCGGGTCCACGGGATCACCGTCGGCGCGGCGGTCACGACCCGGTTCAGCGAGGCGTGCTGGGGCACCGCGACGAGGACGGTCGCCACGGCGGCGAGGACGGTGCCGGCGACCACCGCCACGGCCGACTCGGCCGCGGCCACCTTCACGATCTGGCCGCGCACCGTGCCGGCCAGACCGAGCAGGGCGAACTCCCGTCGCCGCCTGGCCATCGCCATGACAAGGGTGTTGGCGACCGCGATCAGGGCGTAGGCCGGCGTGATCCCCAGGATGACCAGCGCGGCGTCGTCCGTCTGCTGCGCCGCGTGCGCGCGCTGGGCCTCCAGGTAGGCGTGGTAGGTCACGAGGTGTGCGCCGGAGCCGGCTAGCGCCTGGTTCACCGCGGCCGTCTGCCGCTCGTCGAGCGGCAGGCCCGCGCCCGCCCGGGAGTCGGGGTGGACGCGGCTGGGCAGCAGGGCGCCGGTCAGCGACGCTGAGAGGTAGGTGTCGTCGCCGTTCAGGCCGCGCGCGACGACCGCCGCGATGACGGTCGGAACGCGCGCGCCGGTCGGCAGCAGCGTGACCACCCTGCCGCCGACCGGCAGGCCGTTGGACTGGGCGGCGTGCTCGTCCACGACCAGGAAGTTCTCGGGCGGCGAGGTGAGCGACCCGGAGCGCACGGGCGGCGTGACGGTCGTGCCCAGTGGCGCCGCGGGCACCGCGTTCGCGCAGCGCCGTCATCAGCATGCGGAAGTCGCGTGGGCTCAGCCCGGTGAACGGGTTTGCCGAGAGCCGGGTTGTCGCGGCCACCGTGCTGCGGCTCAGGCAGGTCGGCGCCGCCGGTAGTAGGCCCAGGCCAGAGCCAGCACGATCGGCCCCCACAGCATCGCCGGGCTGATGCACAGCCGGGCCAGGGCCATCCACCATCCGTTGCTGTACCCCAACTCGGGGAGGACGCCTGCCCATGCGAGTGGGTAGAGATCGAACATCGCCACCAGGGCCAGGCCGCCCAGGACCGCCGGGATCACCGTGGCGAGCGGCGCCACCCGCCGGCCGCCGACGAACGGCACCCAGCGCGGCACCACCTCACCCCAGCCGGCCACCAGCCCAGTGGTCAGCAGAGCCAGCGCCTCGGTGAGCACACTGAGCCCGACGACGTAGAACGGGGTCCACCAGGGAGCGACGGGTGCCGCCGGGTCGATCATTCCCATCCGGAAGTCGGCGGCGAACGGCAGCCGCCACAGGCAGTGCGGCAGCACGACGAACGGGAGAGCCTTGGCGAGCCGGAGGGCCCAGACGGGGACGGGGCGCTCGGTGTCACCGAGCGGGGGGACGTGACGTGTGATCGGCATGACCCCCACGATCGCCGAGCCTCAACGACGTTGCGTCGGCTACACGCACGATCAGCATCCCCCACGGGAGCCACCCCTCGATCGTCCTGAAGGCTGACCCCCGGCAGAACCCGGGCAGCCATCTCGGACGTCAATTACAGGACAACCCTTGGGCCGCGGGCGGCATCCACGCCTCCCGGGCCGATGCTGAACGTGCGCGAACCCTCGCCTTGATTCTGTGGTGGCCTTCAGGTGATTTTGCGCGTTTCATTCCACTCGGGCATCGTCTTGATGATCTTGCAGATTATCGCCCTCGCCTTCAGGGCGACGGGCGGCGATACGAATGAGGTATTCGTGCGCTTCAAGAAAGCGTTCGTTTCTGTCACGGCAATCGCAGTGCCACTGCTCCTCACCGGCCCCGCCTTCTCGGCACAGAACGACCGGGCCGTGGAAAGGCCGGTGCTCGGAGACGCGAACGGCCAGCATGAAATACACGAGGGAATCGTCTACTTCAACTCCAACTACGCCGGAGGGATGTACGACCACAGCGAGGACATAAACTACGTCGGCCGCTCATTCATGTCCTGGACCGATGAACAGGCCAGGAAGCACACCAATGGGGCCGGACAGACGGTGAAGAACAACGCCGCATCCGTCGCCAACTACGATCCGAAGCGAGTTCTGCGCATCCATTTCAATTCAGGATGCAAGGGGCGCAGCCAGAACGTCGGCGGCTACAAGAACTACAACCTGGAGAAGTGGCTGAAGAACAACAACGCTTCGCAGTGTTGGGGTGGCTGACCTGGTCAGTTCGGTCCCTTCCCGTCGCACTCAGCACTCCAGGATTGGTCGATAAGATGTTCAAGATTTCCAACCGGCGGCATGCCAAGAATACCTTCATCACCGGCGCTGCCGGCCTCACGCTGGCGGGTGCCGTCGCCTGCGTGCTTTCGCTGGATGACTCACCCGTGGGTGCGCAGGCTGCCGGCGCCCCGGTGGAGATGCTCAGCGGCGACGACATCGGCAGGGTGCTCGCCTCCTTCCTGCCCAAGGGGGCCGATCTGAAGGTGGTCGGAATCCAGGGGACCCACGACGCCAAGCAGGGTGGCGAGCGGGCGGCGGTGCAGGCCCCCACCGCGCGGATCGTCGTCGATGAGGGGACCGGCCCCGGCCTGGTCGGCATCGGCTTCGGCCACGGGGACGTGACGGCCCGCAACATCGGGTGCCCGCTGCAGGGCGGCAACCCCGATGAGCAGTGCGAGCGCACCGAACTTCCCGATGGCGGTGTCCTGGTGGTCTCGCAGGGGTACGAGCGGCCCTCCGAGCGCCAGGGGCCGCGGATGATCCAGGCGGACATGTACACCAAGGAAGGCCGGCAGGTCAGCGTGTACACGCTGAATGCCGCCGAGGAGAAGTCGGGTACGGTCACACGGTCCCGGACTCCGCTGACTGCGCAGCAGCTCAAGGAGATCGCGACCAGTCCGAAGTGGGACGCCGTGCTCGCCGGACTCCCCGCCTCCGACGCCGCGAAGTCCGCCGCGCGCCCGGCCGGTGAACCTCTGGCCGCGGACATCGAGAAGGTGGTGCGGGGCCTGCTCCCCGCGGGAGTCTCGGTCGCGGAGACCAGTGGGCAGGACGGATTCCTCGAAGCCCTCCTCCATGACGGCAAGGGCGACACGCACTTCCAGATCAATGTGCAGCGGCTCGGGGGCCGGCAGAGCGGCGGGGTCTACGCGGAGCTCTACGACGGCGCCGAGAGGACGCCGGACGGTACGAGGGTCAAGGTCACCGAGGAGCCTGCCGAGAAGGGCGGGAAGAACGCCGTCGAGTGGACCGTCGACACCGTCCGGGCCGACGGACTCCGCGTGGTCGTCACCGTCACGAACAGCACCGGCCCCTACCAGGACGCCAACCGGAGCACACCGGCACTCACCGTCGACCAGCTGAAGCGTCTGGCTCTGGACAAGGCGTGGGACGGAATCACCGGCCGCTGACGCCGCTCCGGCACGGACCTTCAGGGTGCCCCCGGGTCCGGCAGCTCCCGGCGGAAGACGGCCGCATGAGGGCAGGGAGCTGCCGGATACTGGTCGGCATGACGAACACCCCTGCCGTGCCCCCTCCGTTCTCACGGATCAAGATCCGGGTCGGAGCGCTGGTGTTCTGCGGTGCTGAGGTCGCTCTCATCCGCCGCGACCGCACCGGCTCCCGCCACTACTCGCTGCCCGGAGGCAACGTCGAAGACGGCGAGGACCTCACGGTCGCCCTCGCCCGGGAGCTCGCCGAAGAGCTCGCCCTCGACACGGCCGCGGCCGAGGGCAGAGACCTGGTGTGGGTCCTCGACCAGCGCGTGACCCGCCCCGGCGCCACCCCGTCCCCGCGCAAACTCCACCTGGTCTACCGCTTCCACGTCAGCCCCGCCGTGCGCGCCACCCTCGCCGAGCGGGAGCTGGACGAACTTCCCGACGGGAGCCACGAGGCCGGGGTGATCGAGTGGATCGACCACCGCAGGACGGCCGCGCTGTCGGTCTACCCACCCGTCGGGCCGGCGCTCGCCGCGCTCACCGACCCCCGCGGCACGGCGAGCGGGGTGGCCCTGGAGGCCATGACCGACTCGAACTACACCTGGGTATGACGGGCCCGGGAGCCCGGCAACCGAGGAGAGTTCAGGATGCGACGGCCCTCGTTCGTTCGGCCCCTGTTGGCGGCCTCGGGCGGTGGGTGGGCTCGGTCGGGGGTCAGCGTAGGGCGATGAAGCGTGCCGTGCTGGGTACGCCGTTCTCGTCCAGCAGGAAGATCATGTAGTACCCGGGCGGGGCGTCCGCGGGGGTGGGTGGGGCTTCCAGGGTCAGGCGGCGGCCGTCGCGTTTGGTGATCTTGAGTTCGACGTGGCGCTGGCTGAAGTTGACGGCGTGGGTGGCGGTCGTCGGGGCGACGAGGACGGCTTTCTTGACCTGGTCCGGGGTGAGGGTGGTGACGGGGAAGCGGGAACCGTGGGCGAGCGGGCCGGCGGGGACACTGTCCAGGCGTGGGCGCGGTGTGCCCTGGTGGAGGTAGGCCGGTTCGAAGATCTCGATGCTGCCGTTCATGTCGTCGTCGATACGGGGGTCATTGGCGAGCTGCTGGAGTTCGTCGCCGGTGACCATGACGCGGCCGTCGGGGAGCAGGACGGCGTTCGAGTGGTAGCCGCGCGGCAGTCGCTGGACGGGGCCCAGGCGCCAGGTGCCGGAGGCGTCGCGGGTATCGGTCTGGCGGTACTTGAGGTCGGCGCTGGGGTTGTAGGGGCCGTTGCCGTAGTCGCGGATGGAGTAGGCGCCGTTGACGGTCAGGAGGCTCGTGTCGGGCAGGAGGAGGGTGGTGTCCTGGGTGCGGCCGAAGGCGCGTGGCTGCTGCTTGTCCCAGGTGCCGTTGGCGAGCCGGTAGGTGTTGGGGTCGTCGCGGTCGCCGCCGAGGACGAGGACGGAGTCCGGGCCGCGGAAGCCGGGGGCGGGCAGGGGGACGGCGGAGCCGTAGCCGCGGTGGATCCCGTCGGGCCGGGCGGGCAGGTCGGTACGGGTTTCGGCTTCCGGGTCGAAGGCCCACTGGCGGGTGGAGTTGCGGCCGAGGCCGTAGACCTTGCCGTCGCGGAGGGTGAACAGGTGCGGGTAGTCGCTGTCGGCGCCGAACGGGGCGTCCGTGCGCAGGGTGTCCGTCGACAGGTCCCGGGGGACGGCGGTGCGGTCGAAGGGGACGGGGTGTCCGAGGGCGGGGAAGCGTTCGATGCGGGAGGTGGAGGTGCCCCAGCCCTGCTCGGAGTGGCCGGACATGATGAGCAGCCGGCCGCTGGGGGCGGTGACGACCGAGGGGTACCAGCGGCCCACCGCCATGTCCTTGTTGACGGCCCAGGTCTCGGTCCAGGGGTCGAAGACGAGTGAGAGGCGGGCGCCGGCGCCGCCGCCGTAGCCCAGGTTGCCGCCGAAGACGCCGAGCATGCCGTTGGGCAGGAAGGCGTGTCCGGAGCAGAAGAACGGCGCCGGCCGCTTCTCCCCCGTCCCGTCGGGGACCGCGACCACGGGCGGGGTGACCTTGGTGAAGGCGTCCGCCCCGGTGCCCTTGGCGGGGTTCCAGAGGAAGGCCCGTCCGGCGTTGGCCTTGCCGGTGGTGGCGGTGGGCGCCGGCTCCTCGGTGGGGTCGGTCTCCATCCGTTCGAAGGAGAAGAGGAGGACCTTCCCGGTGGGGAGCATCGCGATGTGGGCGGCGAAGTCCGGGGAGGGGAAGTACTCGGCGAACTGTCCGTAGGCCTTCGGGTGGAAGTGGGCGTTCGCCTTGTCCTGGGACGCCGTCAGCTCCCTGAGGCTCTCGATCCGGGCCAGCTGCGAGTACCCGCCGAGCTGCCGCAGGCTCTCCCGGAGCCGGGCGTGCTCGTCGGCGTGCCCGCTGCCCAGTACGGCCGCCTCGTCCGGGTGCGACGAGCCGTCGTGGGCGGCGGCCGGCTGCACGCCGGTGGCGAGGAGGGCTGCGGCGAGGGCCGACAGCGCCGCCCGTCTGACGGCCTGCTGTGTGCGTGACATCGGACGGCACTCCTCACCGGAACACGAACCGGGCGCGGGACGGGGACTCCGCCCGCCGCCTCAAGATCTACTGCCTCGGCACGTACACCGCACCCCGGCGGCCTCAGACGGGAGTGGTCCGCCGGCCCGCCGGGTCGCAGGGCAGGACGGATGCGGGCCGTTCGGCGCGCAGGTCGTGGAGGGTCCCGTCCTCGATCTGCCGGATGGCGGTGGGCGAGATGTGGATGAACCCGGCGAACGGCCGGTCGATCGTGTAGATCATGACGAGGGCGCTGGTGAGCAGCGCGGTGATCACGAAGAGGGCGGTGAGCTGCGCTGCGTTGTTGCGGTGCGGGATGGACACGCCGAGTCCGATGACGGTGATGGTCAGCGTGCTCAGCAGGAACCACATGATGGCGGGCGGGATGGTGGGGCTGGCCTGGGCGAGCCGCTGCTGGCGCTGCGCGGAGCGGCTCTCGTCGGCGGAGACGAGCATGCCGAAGGAGGGTTCGGAGCGCAGCTCCAGGAACGTCTGGCGGAAGTCCTTGCTCCAGATGTCGGGCTCGGGCGAGCCCTGGCCGTCCTCCATGGCCGGCCATTCCCTCATCCGGACGGCGCGGGCGTAGCAGACGACACCGGCCTGGAGGCGCAGCCGGGGTGCTTCGGGCACGTAGGCGGCCACCTCGGCGAGGTGGTCCAGGGCGTGCGCCTCCGCGCGGGCCGCGTCGTCCGCCTTGCTGTACGAGGCGGACGAGGTGGCCAGGACGAAGGCCAGGAGCAGGACGGTGAGCGTCTGCATCGGCCCGATCAGATCGCGGACACCCATGCCCTCGTCGTCGGCACTGACCAGTCTGGGCCTCAGGAACCGGTTGGCCGCGAGCGAGGCGAGGAGCGCGACCGCGGCGACCACGATGAGGATGCTCACCCGCCGGACTCTTCCACGCCGGTCCGGGCGCGGGGCCGACACGGCCGCGCGACGGCTCGTGTCGTTCGCCTGGATGCAGGAGCGGGCACGGTCGCCCTGGAAGCCCGCCCGGGTGCGGCGCGCTGCGGGAGGGGTCAGCCGAACAGTCGGCGCCAGGTGTGCTCCCCCGGGTAGCCGTCGGCGTCGGTGCCGGTCCAGCCCTGGGCGCGCTGGAATTCGGCGACGTTGCGGCGGTCCGCTTCGCCCCAGGAGGTGCTCGGGCCGATCGCGTAGTGCCGGCCGAAGCCCTTGCGTACCAGTTGGCGCCCGAGCGTCAGGACGTGCTCGTTGACCTGGCCGGGGCGGAAGTGCCCGGCGCCGGGGAACGCCGGGCGTCCCTCGTCGTCCTGTCCGGGCCGGCTGTCGTCCGGCGGAGGGGGAATGTCCTTGCCCTTGCCGTGGACCAGGTAGTCCCAGGTGGTCCTGCCGGGGATGCCGTCGGCATCCGCGCCCGTCCAGCCCTGGGCCCGCTGGAACGCCTGAGTGGCCTTGCGGTCCGCCTCCGACCAGCGGGGGCCGGGGCCCGAGGTGTAGTACGCGCCCGCGCCGCGCTTGGCCAGCATCCGGCCGAGCTCGGTGACGTGCCGGTTGTCCGCCCCGGGGCCGAACTTGTCCGCGCCGGGGAACGCCTCGGTGTCCTGACCCGGTGGGGCTGGTTGCGAGGTGAGGTTCTTGTAGCGGTAGGCCACGTAGCCGGAGGAGTTCCTCCAGTAGGCGTAGGGCGTCGTGCGCGTGATGGCGTGCGGTCTGGTCTGCTCGTAGGCGACGTACCGGGTCCGCTCCCCGTTCGCCCAGCCGCCGAAGATGACGACGTGGGAACCGGCGACCGGGTTCGCGGCGTTGTGGAAGAGGAGGATGTCCCCCGGCTGGAGCTCGCTCTTGCCGATCCGCGTGCCGTGCGCGGCCAGGCTGCCCGTCCACTGGTTGTCCTTCAGCCCCCAGGCCATGGACACGAGCCCCGAGCAGTCCTGGCGGTAGCCGTCGGACCAGTAGCGGTTCATGTCGTACGGCACCTGGGCGTCCACCCAGGTCTTGGCGCGGGCGATGATCTGCTCGCGGGAGAGCCGCATGTCCTGCGCGGCGTGCAGGGTCTGCGCGCCGAACAGCGGGCCGGGCGCTCCCTGCTCGTTGCCCGCGTCCGGATGGGTGGTGGGGTCGTCCGACGGGGGCGCGGTAACCGGCGGCGTCGGCGGGGGTGGTGCCGGGTGCGTGGAGTCCGCCGCGAAGGCTCCGCCGGCACCGCTCGCGAGGGTGCAACCCGCCACGGCCGTCACCAGGGCGGCCCGGACGGCCTTCCGTCCCTGGGCGTCAGGGTGACGCGTAGGACGGGCCGCGGTCGTGCACCCGGCGCAGCCGCAGTCCGCGGGAGCGGGTATGTCCTCGAAGGCGGGAGCGGCGTACGGTGCCGCTTCGCGACGGCCCGGTCGCACCGCCGCCCGTCGTGTCTCCGGCCGGGAAGGTCCGGCCGGGAGCACCGGGGAAACATGACGCACAGGTCTTCTCCATTCGTTGGTCGTTATTCGTTGGTCCTACGGTTCGCGTCCGGCGAGGAGGGCGTTCCCGAGCCTTTCCGCGCCGCGCAGCGGGCCGCCCAGGCGGTGGACGAGCACCCAGTGGCCGTCGGCGCGGGCCCCGGCGAAGAGGCGGACTCCGTGGGTGGTGCCGTTGTGCCAGATGACGTCGCCGCTCCTCAGCCAGGTGGGGGCCGGCTCCCCGAGCACCCCGTCGACGAGCAGGCCGGCGACCAGCCGGGCCGTGGCGGTGGGGGTGGCCCACAGGCCGCCGGCGGGGAGGACGGCGCCCGACAGGGTCCACGGGCGGCGCGGGCGGCCCAGGACGTCGGCGCCGGTCAGGCAGCGGTCCTGCGGCGGGTGCGCGGTCATCTCCTCGATGCCGAGCGGGTCGAGGACGAGCGCGCGTACGAGTTCCTCGTAGCGGCTGCCCGCTGCGGCGCACAGGGCCTCTCCGAGGACCGCGTATCCCAGGTTGGAGTACTGGTGTGCGCGGCCCGGCGCGGTGGTCTGCAGGGTGGCGAGGTCGGCCAGTACGGAGCCCAACGCGGCCGCGTCGAAGGCGCGGTAGGGGTCGCCGCCGCCGGTGCGCGGGGGCAGGCGGGGCAGTCCGGAGGTGTGCTCGGCGAGGTGGCGGAGGGTGATTCCGCAGGCGGGTACCCGCGGGAGCCATCGTTCCAGGGGATCGTCGAGGCCGAGGACTCCGGTCCGGGCCAGCCGCATCAGGGCGGTTCCGGTGACCACCTTGGTCAGCGATCCGAGTTGGACGTAGCGGGAGGCGTCGTGGCCGCGGGTGACGGTCGGGGTCAGTGGGCCGGCCGCCGTGAAGGTGGGGATGGGGAAGATGGTGCGTTCTCCGTTCGGGGCGGCGTGACCCTCAGACTAGGAAACGGTCCTACGGTCCGCGCCGCCCGAAGGTCCTGAGGCCCCCGGTACAAGGTCCTGAAGTCCCCTGGGGGAAACGGCGGTTCCTCGCGTGGTCGGCACCGTCCCCGCCTCAGGCACCCGAGTCGTGGATGGCTCGGCCTGGCCGCCGCGAATACCGGGAGCGTGAGGCCGCCCGCCGACGGGCTCGTCGGTGCCCGCCCGTACGGTCTCCCCGCGTGCGGTTCCCCGGACCGGTGCTGGCACCGTAGGAGTCATGGGCGCAGAAGGAACGACACCGGAACAGGAACCCTCCGTGCGGAGGGGGCTCGTATTCCTCGGGGAGGTGGCATGCCGCTATCGGACGGACGGGATACGCCCGGAGGACCTGCCGATGATCGCGGCTGAAGCGCTCGCGGCCGGACTGGACACCCCCGCGTTGTGCGAACTCGCCGGTTGGTCCCGCAACGCGGATCCGCGCGACATCCGCGACGCGTTCGAGCGGGCGCTCGCCGAGTCCGGGATCGGCTTGCCGGACCGGGGCCTGGCACGGCGCCACGCTCTGCGCCGGATCGCGGCGGAACTCCTCGACGGGCAGACAGCTCCCGCCGACCTGGCGCGGGACGACTGGTGGGAGACGGAGGCCCAGACGGCGGAGGAGGAAGCTTTCCTGGCTCTGCTCCCGCCTTGCGATTGCTGCATCGCGTACACGTTGGGCCTCGACCAGCAGGCGTGGGCGGCCCAACTGCGGGCCGCCGCGCTCACCCTGACTTCGTCTCCGCCGATCGGCCCCGGGTGCTGACTCTGTCCGTCGTGCCATAGGCCGGGATCTGGAGCCGGGCCGCGTAATCGGCGGCCGTGGGCGGGCTGTCCCCCCGGTCGGCCGCGCCCTCCGCCTCGATTAATTCGGCCTCTCCCCTGGTCCGGCTGCAGTCGGCCGCGATCCTGATGACGCGATCCACCACAGGCATCAGCACGACCAGGACCGTGATCACGATGTCCACCGCTCCCCCTCCAGTCTGCCCGGCGGCTGTTCCGCCGAGGCCTTCACCTGAGTAGGGGGACGGGACTCCGATCCGCATGACGCGAGCGACGAAGAAGCTCTCCTTGTGGGCGGGAGCCCTCCGCTCGATGATGGCGGGCACGGGAAGCCAAGGGCGAGCAACTCGGGGGGCGTCATGCTGGCGGAGGAGTTCGGGTACCAGGTCTCACCGCGGCCTGCGGCGTCGCAGACCCCTGGCGTGCTGCCCGCGCTGGAGCGCACCTTCCGGGACATGCACCGCAGCACCCTGCGCCTGATCGCCTGGATCATCGGCGCCCTGGTCCTCTTCATCGCCGTCGTCCTGCGGGAGCCGCTGCTCGCCCTGGCGCCCCTGGGCAGCGCGGCCGTCGGCCTGGGACTGGCCGTGCCCCTGACAAGACGCCGGCGCCGGGCGGGCGAGGAGCAGCTTCGCACCCGTCCGTGGCAGGTCTGGCCCGCACGCGTACAGGAGTCGGGCGACAAGGAGTGGCCGCACCTGATGGTGCTGCTGGCCCCCGACCGCACGGCCGCCGCGACGTTCCGGTGCCAACTGCCCCGGGACGTCTGGATCGGCATGACCGACGGGCGGGGGGTGGTCTGGTTCTGCGGCGACCTGCGCTTCGGTGGAGTGGCGGCCCTGCCCGGCGCCGCGCGGGCCTGGCCCGTCGCGGCCGTGGCGCAGCCGCAGGCTCCGTCGGCGCCGGCCCGGCAGGGCAGCGCGCTGGAGGAGGAGCTGGTCCGCGAGGCGGCCCGGGCGGTGGCCTGGAACTTGTTCGGATAGCGGTCCATCGGAGGCGGGGCCGGTAGGGAGGGCCGGTGATGCGGCTCGGCCGGGGACGCTCAAGTGTGTGCCGGTCGTGGTCGATGACTTCACCATGGATCTCGGACTGGAAGGCCGCGTGGCCGTGGTGACGGGCGCGAGCCGCGGTATCGGCCTCGCGATCGTGCGGGCCCTGGCGGCCGAGGGCGCCCTGGTGGTGGCCGGTGCACGTCACTCCTCTGCCGAGCTCGACGCACTGGTCGAGCTCGGCGGGGTCCGTCTCGTGCGGGTGGATCTGGCCGAGGTTGAGGGAGCCCGGCAACTCGTCGCGGCGGCCGGGGACCGCATCGACGTCCTCGTGAACAACCTGGGCTCGGCATCCGCCCGGCCGGGTGGATTTCTCGGTGTCACCGATGAGCAGTGGCAACAGGCGATCAACCTCAACCTGTTCACAGCGGTGCGCGTCACTCGGGAGGTGCTGCCGCTGATGCTGGACAGGGGCAGGGGGTCGATCGTCAATATCTGCTCGGTCAACTCCGTGCTCCCCGACCCGATGGTGATCGACTACTCCGTCGGCAAGGCGGCACTGGCCAACTTCTCCAAGGGCGTGTCCAAGGAGGTGGGCGGCCGCGGGGTCCGCGTGAACACGGTCAGCCCCGGTCCGGTGGAGACCGACCTGTGGCTGGCTGGTGACGGCGTCGCCGCCACCGTGTCCCGGGCGACCGGCATGACGCCGCAGGAGGTGGCGGCCCAGGCCGCCGGTGCCACGGTCACCGGGCGGTTCTCGAAGCCCGCCGAGGTCGCGGACGTGGTGCTGATGCTGGCGAGCGACCGGACGAGCAATGTCACCGGATCCGACATCACCATCGACGGCGGATTGCTGACGACGTGGTAGCCGGTCAGCTCCCGTGCTCGGTTCCGGGGACGGCTGAGCCGAGGTCGGGAGATGCCCTTGCGGCGTGTCCTGGGGACGTGGGTCAGTGGTCGCTCGGCGCGAGGAGGTCGGCGAGGAGGTGGTGGACGTATGTGGTGTCGAGCCCATCGGGGCGGAAGAGGATGCGGTACATCGTGGGGGCGACGACACGGTCGAGGATCGTCTCGGCGTCGGGTGCGACTTCCTGGCGGTCGGCCGCGCGGCCGAGGATGACCTCGATCTGCTCGGCCGCGTAGGCCGAGCACTGGCCGGCGTTGCTGCCGTCCGGGTCGCCGAGCAGGGCGTCGCGGATGTAGGCGCGGCCCGTGGGCGCGGCCATCTCCTCCAGGAACTGTTCGGCCCACGCCTCGAGGTCGGACCTGAGGCTGCCCTTGTCCTCCGGCGCCGTCTCGGGCCGTAGCCGCTCGACCGCCACGTCCGACATCAGCTCTTGGAGGTCGCCCCAGCGGCGGTAGATCGTGGACGGGGTGACTCCGGCCCGCGCCGCCACGAGCGGGACCGTGAGGGCTTCGCGGCCCACCTCGGCTTCGAGTTCGCGCACCGCGGCGTGCACCGATGCCTGCACCCTGGCGCTGCGCCCTCCGGGGCGCACCATGGTCTTTCGGCTCATGGAACCAGCTTAAAGCAAATATGATGCTTCAAGCGGTCGTCTGGGTTGTGGCCAGGGGGCGTGCGGGCCGGGTCTGCTCGTAGGCGTGGCCGACGCGCAGGAGCACCCGCTCCCCGAGGGGGTGGCCGAGCAGTTGCATGCCGATCGGCAGGCCTGCCGAGTCATGGCCGACCGGGACGGACAGCGAGGGCACCCCGGTGATGTTGGCGGGGGCCGAGAGGCGTACGTAGGCGTCGGACACTCCCTCGACGGTGCCGTCCGACCAGGTGATCGTTTCCTCGTGCGCCTTCACCGCGGTGGCCGGGACGGTCGGGGCGGCTATCACGTCCACGTCTTCCAGCATGCGGGCCCAGGCCTGCTGCATCAGGGTGCGCGAGCGCTGGGCGCGCAGGTAGTCCCCGGCCGGCATCAGCTCGCCGGCTTCCAGCAGGATGCGTACGTCGTCCCCGTACAGCTCGGGGACGGCGCGCAGGGTGCGCTCGTGGTAAGCGGTGGCCTCGGGCACCATCAGGCCCCACTGGGTGGCCTGGACGTAGCGCGTCATCGGGATTTCCACCTCGACGAGCTGCGCTCCGAGGTCCTCGAGCTCGGCCGTCGCGAGGCGGACGGCGGCCTCCACCTCGGGCTGGACGTGGTCGAAGTAGTAGGTGCGCGGCACGCCGATGCGCAGGCCCGTCAGCTCCGTGGCGCCACCGGGCCGGTAGTGGGGGTGGGGTGCGGCCAGGGAGGCGGGGTCGCGTGGATCGTGGCCGACCAGGGAGGAGAGGACCAGGGCGGCGTCCTCCACGGTGCGGGTGATCGGGCCGACGTGGTCCAGCGACCAGGAGAGGGACGTCACGCCGTGGCGGGGGACGAGGCCGTAGGTCGGCTTGAGGCCGACGACCCCGTTGAGCGCGGAGGGCACCCGGATCGATCCGCCGGTGTCGGTGCCGAGGGCGAAGGTCGCCGCTCCCGCGGCGACGGAGACGGCGGAACCACCACTGGAGCCGCCGGCGACCCGGCCCCGGTCCCAGGCGTTGCGGGTCTGCGGGGTGGTCAGGCCGTAGGCGAACTCGTGGGTGTGCGTCTTGCCGAGCAGGACCGCGCCTGCGGCGGCCAGGCGGGCGGCGACCGTGCTGTCGGCCTCGGCCCGGTGGTGGCCGGTACGGACCCGGGAGCTTGCCGTGGTGGGTGCACCGGCGACGTCGATGAGGTCCTTCAGCCCCATGGGGACGCCGTGCAGCGGGCCTCGCAGACGGCCGGCCGCGACCTCCCGCTCGGCCTCTCGGGCCGCCCTGCGGGCTTCGTCGGCCCCGACGGAAACGTATGCCTGAAGCTGCGGCTCCACCTGCTCGAGGCGGTCGAGAACGGAGTCCACCAGCTCGACCGGGGACAGCTCGCGCGCCCGGATCGCTTCGGCGGCTGCGGCGATGGACAGTTCATACGGCTGCATCGTTCTTCTCCTCTTCGGCTCGGTAGGCGATGGCGGGCGGGGTGTCCGCGAAGTCCAGCTCCCGCAGGACGGAGACGACGGACTGGATGTGGTTGGCGGTGGCGGCGACGGCGGCGAGCCGGTCGGCGGGCAGCGGGAGCCCGGCGCGGTCGGCCCAGCGGGCCGCCTCCGAGGGTGTGAGTTCGGCGGCAGTTGACATGGGCGTTCTCTCCTGATCGGACGGGAACGGGAGGGGAGCGATGGAGCGGTCCTGGGCGCCCGGCCCAGGGCCGCCGCCCATCAAAAGCTAATGGTTGGCTTTAAGTGACGATAGGCCGTAAGATCACTTAAAGCAAACGGATTGCGTTTAGAGGGAGGGGTGCCATGTCCAACGCCACGTCAGATGCGGCATTCACGACCCCCATCACCGCTGGACCCACTGAAGGACCAAAGGAAAGACGGAACATGCAGGCTTCACCGACCGACCGGACCACCGCCCTCCCCTCCTGGACCGTGGGCGCCGTCGCCGTCCACCGCATCGACGAGATTCCCCTGCCGCCCGCGACCGGGGCATGGCTGCTGCCGGACGCCACCCCGGAGGTGGTCAGGCACCAGGACTGGCTGCACCCGGACTTCGCCGACCACGACGGCACCCTGCGCATCGACAGCCACAGCTTCGCCTTCACCGTCGACGGGCTGCGCGTCCTCGTCGACACCGGCATCGGCAACGGCAAGGAGCGGGCCAACCCGGCGTGGCACGACCTGCGGACCGACTTCCTCGACCGCCTCACCGACGCCGGATTCCCCCCGGATTCGGTAGACCTGGTCATCCTCACCCACCTGCACGCCGACCACGTCGGCTGGAACACGCGACAGGCCGACGGCGAGTGGGTCCCCACCTTCCCCCGTGCGCGCTACCTCACCTCACGCGCCGAGCGCGAGTTCTGGGCCACGTACGACATGGAGCCGGCCCGCAGGCAGATGTTCCTCGACTCCGTGGTCCCGGTCGAGGAGGCGGAACTGCTCGACCTCGTCGACGTCCCGGTCGAGGGAGTCGAGATCGCTCCAGGGCTGCGCCTGCTGGCCACGCCCGGTCACACCCCGGGGCACGTCGCGGTCGAGCTGACCAGCCACGGCGAAGCGGCCCTGATCACCGGCGACTGCGTCCACCACCCGGTCCAGTTCGCCCACCCCGCCATCGGCGCCTGCGTAGACATCGACCCGGCACAGTCCGAGGCCACGCGCCGCAGCCTGCTCGACTCCCTCGCGGGCACCGACACCCTGGTCCTCGGCACACACTTCGCACCGCCCACCGCCGGCCTGGTGGTCACCCACGAGAACACCTACCGCCTCGCACCCGTCCCTGCCACGGCGCACACCGTCCCGCACTGACCACATGCCCCATCCGACCCGCCCGCCGGCCCGGGCCGCCCCTGATTCCCGGCGGCCCTGCACCTCGCGGGCTCGGGGCCGGGTCCGGGTCGGGGTCGGCCCCGCTCGCAGCGGGGAGGGTGCGGGCTTGCTCACCCGTGGGCCGATCGCGTGGTGCGACGGCAGGCCGGCGGTGTGGACTCAGGCGCCTACACATTGCCGGGACGATAAGGGCACATGTGCCATATTGCTGACGTACTCCTGACGAAAGGCATGTCATGAAGTTCGCAGTCATCGGCGGTACCGGGCTGATCGGGTCCCAGGTGGTCAAGAACCTGAACGCTGCCGGGCACGAGGCCGTACCGCACTCGCAGTCCACCGGAGTCGACGTCATCAGCGGCCAGGGGCTGGACGAGGCGGTGGCAGGAGCCGACGTCGTCGTCAACCTGACGAACTCCCCGACCTTCGACGACGCCTCCCTGGCCTTCTTCCAGACCTCGATGGACCACCTCTTGGCCGCGGCACAAAAGGGTGGCGTCGGCCACTTCGTCATCCTCTCCATCGTCGGCGCGGACCAGGTGCCGGAGCTGGACTACTACCGCGCCAAGGTCCTCCAGGAGGACATCCTCGCGGCCGGGCCGATCCCCTACTCGATCGTCCGGGCGACGCAGTTCATGGACTTCATGGAAGCCGTCCTGTCCTGGACCGCCGACGGCGACACCGTTCGGTTGCCCGCCACGCCGATCCAGCCGATCGCCTCCAAGGACGTGGCCGACGCGGTGGCGGAAGTCGCTTCGGGCGTCCCGCTGGCCGGCATCCGCAACATCGCCGGCCCCGAGATCTTCCCCCTGGACGATCTGGGCCGGCTCACCCTGTCCCGCAAGGGCGACAACCGTACCGTCGTCACCGACCCCACCGCCGGCATGTTCGCCGTCGTCAAGGGTGACGTCCTCACCGACAAGGACGCGCACCTCGCCCCCACCCGCTACACCGACTGGCTCGCCTGACGCGTGCGCGTCCTCTGGGCGCGCAAACGGGCGGGCCTGAGGGCGGCTCACGCTCACCCTCCTCGGCCGCTGGTCGGCGGGCCACGCACTCGGCTGACCCCGTGGCCCGTGTGGATCTCCGTCACGACCCTCGTCGTCGGCCCGGCCTGGCCCCGGCCAGCGGGCGGCTCACGCGGGCGCTGCCGCGCCGCGGCTCCTCCCCCGCAGACGGGACGGCCACATGTGCGCACTGCCGGCCGAGACGGCCCGCTTGTCGGGCGCAGAGTAGATGTCAGTGAGGCGCAGGGCTTCGTCAGTGGCGCGCCGTAGGTCAATTGGTCCAGCGGGCTGCGATGGCGTGATCGACGTGGAAGAGGGCGTCGCACTCCGCGCAGTGCGCACTGCCGAAGACGTAGGTCAGTTTGCTCGCGACTTCATGCTGACCGTCGGCGAGAGCACGTGCGTGCAGCCGCTTGGCTATCCCTTCCATGGAGGACGGGTCTGCGGGCTGCAGCTCCCTACGGTGCCCAGCGGCCTCGTTCATGTAGAAGCCGTCGGTCGTTGAGAAGTAGCCGTACTCGCCGAACACCACGAAGTTCTCGGCCTCACACTCAGGGCAGGGAACCTCGAACTCCTCGCCGCTGAGACCGTGCAGTTCCTCCCCCCACACCTCGACTCCCTCCAAGGCCAGCAGGGCTTCCAGCAGTTCCACGTAGCGGCCTGGGCTGTCGGTCAGCGACGGCTGGTGCAGTGCCTGCTCCACCAGTTCGATCAGCTTGGCAATCTCGGCAGCGTAGGCAACTTGTGGATCAGGCGTCTCGTAGGGCCGGTCGGTGCTGGCGACGATGGAAGCGGCCAAGAGCAAGGGCATGGATCGGTCTGCAGCCGTCAACTGGCGCGCCTTCTCGGCGAGCGCGGGCAGGGCGGCGTAGCTCGCGGGGTAGACCGTTCCTTGGTGGCACAGGCGGGACCAGAGCTCGTTCCACGCGGGATTTTCCGGGTCGGGTCCGGCTGCCTTCAGGAGGCCGGGCACGTCTTCGGCGGTGCCGTAGGCATGGGTGAGCTGAGACCAGTCCGTCATAGGGCTGATCAAAGCAGACGCTTCCAGCATCGAAGACTGCGCCCTGGTGCCGGGCGACCCGAGAGAGCCGGCGGTCGGCGGCGTGGCGTGTGGCAGCTCTGGAGCTTCTCTGGATCTTCGTGCTGTGGTGAACGCGGTGCTGGACGTACAGTGACGCGTGGGGCCCTGCGGTGAGGGCCGCGTGGGGGAACAGGCAGGCTCTGCATGATGCGGAAACCGGACCGGGCCGCCTGGTGGGAGCAGCTGCCCGCGGGGATCCGCGACCAGATCGACGGGTACGTCCTTCAGGACGCCATGCTCGCGGCGATCCGTGTCGTCGTCGATGTCGGCCTGGCCCGTGATGATGTGGGGGTCGGTACTGCTCAGCTCATCGTCGGCGACCGCTACGCCCACTACGGCAACAGGATCGCCCGTGCCCCGCACAGTCCGCTAGACCTGGAGTCCTTGGCCTACCGTGCTGGTGGCGCCGCTGGCCGCATCGTGGCGATCGAGGCGATCTGGGACGGTGACACCGTCCACGGCTGGTTTGTGAGACTGCTGGCCATCACCGCCGAACCTGCGGAAGAGCATGTGCTGGCCACCGTCTACGCGAGCACAGCCAAGCGGTACCTAGGCGAGGACGAGGGCGGCAGCCCGCGTCATCCGGCGGGGATTGCCGCCGGAAGGGCTGGTAGCGGTCTGGCCGCCCACCTTTCGGTTCCCTTCCATTTCGCGAGTCCGGACACTCCGGACGACGAGGCTCCGCGCTGGCAGACGACCACGTGGAGCGAGCCCGGCCTATAGCGGCTGTTCGGTCGGCTTCGGTTTACGGGCTCTCTCGGGTGGCGGCAGCTGCGTCGTACGCGGCCAGGGTCCGGTAGAGGGTGGAGCGGCCGACGCCGAGGTACCGGGCGATCGAGGCGACGGATTCCTTGGCGTCGCGGCGCCGCAGGGCGACGGCGAGCATGTCGCCGTCGACGGCTGGCGGGCGGCCGCCGTGGTTGCCCTTCTCAGCGGCGGTATCCAGGCCGGTCAGGGTCCGTTCGTGGATGAACTCCCGCTCGACTTCCGCCATCGCGGCGAACACCACGAAGAGGACCTTGCCCGCGCCCTGCGGGTCGTGCATCCCGGCGAGCGGGCCGGAGAGGATCTCCAGGCGGTGGTCGCGTTCGGCGAGGTCCTGTGCGGAGGTGATGAGCTCGATCATGTTGCGGCCGAGGCGGTCGAGCATGGTGACCGTGAGGGTGTCGGCCGGGCGGAGGTCGGCCAGGGCGGTGTTGTACTCGGGGCGGATTCTCTCGGGTGCCGATCTTTTCGACGTAGATGCGTACGCAGCCGGCCTTCTTCAGGAGACGCACCTGTCCGGCGAGGTCCTGGCCCCTGCTGGAGACGCGGGCGTAGCCGATGCGGTCGCCCCCTGGCGAGGAGTTCGGGGTCGAGGTCGGGTGCGGGGCCGGGCTGCCAGGTGCGGCCGGGCCCGCGTGCGGCGGGGATGCGGATCGCGGGCCCGGACTTCAGCGCGGGGATCTTGCCGTAGCGGCCGGTGTGGTAGTCGACGGCGACGACGCCGGAGTTCGCCCGGCACACCGACCCGGGCGGCGCCCCGCACCGCGGGCACGGCTCGCGCTCGATCATCTCGGCGCAGGCGATCTCGTCCAGGTCGCTGTCCACGTGTCCCCTCCCGCCCGTCCACTCGATGCGGATCGTCCCGAATACCCGTCCCGCTTCTCCAATGCGCCCGCGGGTTCCGGGACGCCTTTCGGGACGCCTCCGCCGACCCTGATGCCGCGAACGGAGACCGCCCCGGCATCGACCGTTCCCGGGACGCGCGGACGAACGACTGTCGTACGGATCTACGGCCACGGGCTCGGCTCCGCCCTCGACCACGCGCGCGCCCACCCCGACACCGGCGGCGTGCTCGCCCTACGGCACGTCCCACCCAACGCGTACACCGTCACCCCGCGCCTCGACGTCCTCGCCCCTCACCAGGTCGACGCTCTCACCGGGCGGAAGAACCCGCACCCCGAGATCCGCGGCCCCATCCAGCCCGCCGAGGCCGAAGTCCTCCTCCGGGTCTGGGTAGACGGTGCGATCGACACCAACGACGCCGCCCAGCGCCACGCCCTCGAAGAGCTCGCCGCCGCTGACATGGTCACCCGCGGCGACATCATCGACCGCTTCCACGACAACGTGCTCTACAGCCTGCGAATGCTTCCCGAGCCGCCAGTGCCGACTGACACGGACTCTGCGCCCCCACTGTCATAACCCTGCGCATCCCACTGACATCCACCCTGCGCACGACACCGCTGCCGCAGCTGTTGCCGGCCCTCGGCGCCCAGGGACTGTCCGCACCCGGCTACGTCGTCTCCCGCCGCCTTCGTCACGGAAGCGTCTGCCGGGGGCCGCTTCGGCCGTCCGGTTCGCCGCGCCCTCACCGTGACCGGGCTCGCCGCCGACTCCGGCCCGGTCGGCGGATCCCTTCGGCGCCGATGCTTCATGGACAGCTGTCCATGTATTCTGGACATCTGTCCAGGACTACTCGGGAGAGGGGCTACACCCATGGAGACGACCGCGACCGTACTGGTGGGCCTGGTGGCCGCACTGCACGCGTACTTCCTGGTGCTGGAGATGTTCCTGTGGGAGCGGGCACCCGGCCGTACGCTCTCGGGGTTCGACGCGGAGCTGGCCCGTGCCACCGCGCCCCTCGCGGCGAACCAGGGCCTCTACAACGGCTTCCTGGCCGCCGGCCTGATCTGGGGGCTGTTCGCCTCCGACCCGACCGGGTTCCAGGTCCGGGTGTTCTTCCTCGGCTGCGTGCTGGTCGCCGGGGTGTACGGGGGGCTCACCGCCAACCGGCGCATCCTGCTCGCCCAGGCGCTGCCCGGCGCGTTGGCGCTCGGCGCCGTCCTGCTGGCAGGGTAGGCGGCATGCCGGAAGACCCCCGTACGGAAAGGACCCGGGCCAAGCTGCGGACGGCCCTGCTGGAGGAGTGCGCGAGCCGCCCGCTGGATGCGGTCAGCGTCGCCGCCCTGGTCCGCCGGGCCGGGGTCGGCCGGGCCACGTTCTACCTCCACTACGCGGACCTGGAGGCACTGTCCGTCGACGCCTGCGCCGAGATCGTCCGCGAGGCGGTGGACGCCCTGCACGCCTGGCGCGGGGTCCCCGACCCCGCGCTCCCGCCGCCGGCCCTGACCGCCTTCTTCGATGCGCTCCCCCAGCACGGCGGGCTCTACCGGGAGTTGCTGCGCCCGGGCGGCGGCGGACCGCTCGGCCTCGTCCTGCACAAGGACCTGCGCGCCCGCAGCCGGGCCGAACGCGCCCTGGCGGGCGCCCC
>NZ_JBHVUQ010000048.1:0-48465 GCF_042884105.1 Streptomyces sp. NPDC058157 | reverse complement strand
GCGCCTGCGGCTGCCGGGGCGGTCGCGCCTGCGGCTGCCGGGGCGGTCGCGCCTGCGGCTGCCGGGGCGGTCGCGCCTGCGGCTGCCGGGGCGGTGGAGATGGCGGCGGCCAGGGCTGCTGCGCAGGTGGCCGTACGTATGCGGGCGCGGGCAGGGCGCACGGCACGCTCCTCGGGTGGCCCCCCGAACCGGTCAGCCCACGATAAGCGGCCCGTGCCGACCCCGCCCGCCGGGCGGCATGCGCCGCTGCGCGGAGCCGTCTCCCCGCCCCGCCCTTCGCCCGTTCCCGCCTCAAGCGCCGGCGGGGCTGAAAGATCCGGGGCTCCGCCCCGGACCCCGTACGTGCGCTCCGCGCCCGTACGCTCGATCGCCGCGCGGGCTGGATTGCCCGCAGGGCAATTCCAGCCCCGCCGGCGTTTGAGGCGCGGGCGCGGTAGCGCCGTGCCTTGAGCCGCGCCCGGCGATTGAGGGCTGGGGGCATCTCCCAGCGGTAGCTGGGGGAGAACGGGGTCAGGAGGCGCGAGGGGCTCGGTACAGGGCCTCGATGTCGGACTCGTGGTCCCGCGCGACAGCGCCCCGCTTGAGCTTCATCGACGGCGTCAGATGCCCCCGCTCCTCCGTGAACTCCCCCGGCAGCACCGCGAAGCGCCGGATCGACTCGGCCCGCGACACCAGCTTGTTCGCCTCGTCCACCGCCCGCTGGAGCTCCGCCAGCAGCTCCGGGTCCGTGACCAGCTCACGCACCGGCACGCCCTGCTTCTTGTACATCTGCCGCCAGTGCGCGAGCCCCTCCGGCTCCAGGGTGATCAGGGCCGCGACGTAGGGCCGGTTGTCGCCGACGACCATGCACTGGCCGACCAGCGGATGGGCCCGCAGCCAGTCCTCCAGCGGGGCGGGGGCGACGTTCTTGCCGCCGGAGGTGATGATCAGGTCCTTCTTGCGGCCGGTGATGGTGAGGTAGCCGTCGGCGTCGAGTTCGCCGATGTCGCCCGTGGCCAGCCACTCCCCCGCCGGCTGCGCGGAGACGTTCCAGTACCCGGCGAACACGTGGCCGCCCCGCAGCAGCACCTCCCCGTCGTCGGCGATGCGCACCGCCGTCCCGGGCAGCGGCCAGCCGACCGTGCCCAGGCGGGGCCGCAGCGGCGGGGTGACGGTCGCGGCGGCCGTCGTCTCGGTGAGCCCGTACCCCTCGAAGACCTCGATGCCCGCGCCCGTGTAGAAGGCGGCGAGCCGGCGCCCGAGGGGCGAGCCGCCGCTCAGGACGTAGCGGACGCGGCCGCCGAGCGCGGCCCGGATGCGCCGGTAGACCAGCGGGTCGTACAGGGCGCGGGCGGCCCGCAGCGCCAGCCCCGGCGGGACTCCCTCGACCGCCGCCTCCCCCAGGCGCTGGGCGGCGCGGGCCGCACGGTCGAAGGAGGCGGCGCGGCCCATGCGTTCGGCGGTGGCACGGGCGGTGTTGTGGACCTTCTCCAGCACGTAGGGGATGGCGAGCAGGAAGGTCGGGCGGAAGCCGGCGAGGTCGGCGAGGAGCTCCTCGGTCGCGATGCTGGGGGCGTGCCCGAGCTTGACGCGGGCACGCATGCAGCCGACGGCGACCATCCGGCCGAAGACGTGCGACAGCGGCAGGAAGAGCAGGGTGGAGGCGGGGTCCTTGCTGACGGAGTCGAAGACGGGGTGCAGCAGGGCCACCGCGTTGTCGACCTCGGCGAAGAAGTTGCCGTGGGTGAGCGTGCACCCCTTGGGCTCGCCCGTGGTGCCGGAGGTGTAGACGAGGGTGGCGTAGGAGTCGGGCGTACGGGCGGCCCGGCGCGCCTGGACGACCGCGTCGGGGAGGTGTTCCCCGGCCTTGACCAGGCGGGCGACCGCTCCGGTGTCGAACTCCCACAGGTGGGCGAGGCCGGGCAGGTGGGTGCGTTCGGCGCTGATGAGGCGGGCCTGGACGGTGTCCTCGACGGCGCAGGCGACGGCCCCGGAGTCGTGGATGATCCAGCGGGCCTGGAGGGCGGAGGAGGTGGGGTAGATGGGGACGGTGACCAGCCCCGCGGCCCATCCCGCGAAGTCCAGCAGGGTCCACTCGTAGGTGGTCCGGGCCATGATGGCGAGCCGGTCCCCCTCCGCGAGGCCCTCGGCGATCAGGCCCTTGGCGACGGCGAGCACCTCGGCGGCGAACTCGGCGGCGGTGACGTCCCGCCAGGTCCCGTCGCGCTCCTTGCGGGCGAGCACGGGCTCGTCCGGCGCCTCCAGGGCGTTGAGGAAGGGCAGGTCCCCGAGCGATCCGCCGGCCGGCGGACCGGCGAGGGCGGGCACCGCCACCTCGCGCACCACTCCGGCGACGATCGTCTTGACGGGCTCGACCAGCTTCGGCTCGGCAGCGTCCACGGCTCGTTCTCCTCGGTCGATCGCGGGTTACCGCCGGTAATCTACGCACGCGCGCACTCCGCGAACACCCTTCGAACGAGCCCTCCTCCACAGCTCCACACCCCGCCGACGATCTCCACTCCTGGTCCGCACACCTCACGGACCGGTCCCGACGAGACGGAACGGCTGCGTCGGCGCGGGCGGAGGGGGAAGAATCCGGACGTCCGCCAGGGCACCGCCACCTTGAGGAGCAGCCGGTGTCGTCAGAGGAAATCCAGTTGACGCTCAGCCCCGCGCAGGCCGCCGCCGGAGCGACGGTCGACCTCCCCCTCCCTTCCGGAACCGTGCGGCTCCGGATACCGCCGGCCCGGGACGGCGACCTCGTCCGGGCCCGCATCGGCGATCAGGAGGTGCTGCTGCGCATACGGGTGGCGGGCCCCGCCGCGCACCCCGCCGCGCACCCCGCCGCGAACACGCCCGCCCCCGCCGGGAAGTCCGGCGCCCTCGGCTGCCTGCTGGCCCTCGGCGCCGTGGCCGCGCTGGTGGTCGGCATCCTGGTGGCGAGCAGCGACGACGACTCCCGCCCGGCCGTTTCCGCGTCCGCCTCGGCCTCCGCCTCCGCCTCCGCCTCCGTCACGCCTTCGTCGACGTACAGCCCGTACACACCGCCCACGCCGACGCCCGCCGACACCGGCACCGACGCCCCGGCCCCCGCACCGGCGTTCTCGCTCCCCCTGCCCGGCGCGACCACCGAAGCCCCCCGCCCCTTCGACGAAGGGACCTGCCTCAACGGCCGGTTGCCGGACTCCACGACGGCGACGCGCGTCACCGGCGTCCACGAGGTCTCCTGCGGGGCCGACGACGCCCACTACCGGGTGATCCAGCGCTTCCCCGGGACCTCGGACATGAGCCGCTGCGACGAGAACCCCGATACGCAGTACGGGTTCTCGTACCGCTACACGATCAACGGCAGCGTCCTCAACGAGTACGTCTACTGCCTGGTCGGCCTGGGCTCCTACGCCCGCGGCTGACCCGTTCCGACGGACAGCGAGTTGAGCAGGGCGGCGCCGCGTGCGGCGTCGTCCACGCTCACCGCGAAGTCGCGACCCTTCGCCCGGACGACCAGGCATTCCCCGCCGCGCAGCATCACCGTCGTGCCCAGCCCGTTGATCCGGTAGCCCCAGCCGCCCGCCCGGGCGGCCGTACGCACCTCCACGCGGGCCGACTCGACGTCCTCGGCGGCCCAGCGCCGCACCGGGTACCCGAGCGGGCCGAAGGCCACCTCCAGCCCCTGCCGCGTCACCCGCGCCCGGACCGAGGAGCAGCCCAGGACCGCCAGGGCGGCGAACGCGAGGCTCCCGGCGGCCGGCCACAGGCCCGCGGCCAGGCCCGCCAGCCCGGCGGCCAGGGCCCCCAGCGCGGCCAGTGCGAACAGGCCTGCCAGCAGCCGCAGCCAGGGGTTGGCGGCGCTCGACAGCCAGACGAGCCGCTCCCCGTCGGGGATCTCCATCCGGGGCCCCTCCGCGGCCGGCGGCTCCGCGGCCTCCTGCCGCCCCAGCAGCGCCGCCCCCGCGCCGGCCGACAGGGCCACCGCGACCATGACCGCCACGCCCCAGCCGGTCAGGTCCCCGGCCTGCCGCCAGTCGGCGACGTCCAGGTTGGCCCGGACGATCGAGGCCTGCGCCCCCGCGAGCATCACCCCGCCGAAGGCCAGCGCCGACCAGCCCCAGGCGCGCCGGGGTCCGCGCCGGGCCCCGATCAGCACGGCGGCCACCACGACCGACCACACCAGTGCCGGGAACGCCGCGGCCGCCCACAGCGGCGACGACCCGTCGGGCCCGTCCGCGTCCGCGCCCCAGTGGGTGGCCACCGGGTCCGGCAGCCGGCCGGCCGCCGCGAGCGGCAGCCCCACCAGCAGCGCCAGCACCCCGGCCCCCCAGCCGGCCGCTCCCCACACCCCGCGGTCCTTCACGGCATCCCCCTGATCATCTCGATGAGCTCGGCCCTGCCGTACCCCAGCCGCGCCCCGTCGGCGACCAGGGCGCGCACCCGCTCCAGCAGTTCCGAGCGTCCGTCGGCGCCACCGGCGACGGTCACCCCGCGGCCGCGCCGGAACTCCAGCAACCCCTCGTCGCGCAGGGCCCGCAGGGCGCGCAGCACGGTGTTGGCGTTGACCCCGAGCGCCTGCCCGAGCTCGCGCGCGGGCGGGATCCGGTCCCCCGGCGCGCATTCGCCGTCGGCGATGGCGCGCCGGATCGCACCGGCCACCTGCTCGTGCAGGGGGCGGGTGTCGGCGGTGTTCAGCCTCAGCAACATGGTGCCAATGACGCTAGCACCATTCACTCCACGGAGCCACCGGCCGTCGGCGGGGTGTTGCACAATGACCCCTGCCCCGGCGGCGGTTGACCGGGATCCGGCGACGGGCAGGGCGGGCAGGGGGAGCGATGCGGGAGGGAGAGGAGCTGGGCGGGCGGTACCGGCTCGACGTGCAGCTCGGGCAGGGCGGGGTCGGCGAGGTGTGGCGGGCCCGGGACCTGGAGCTGGGGCGGGCCGTCGCCGTGAAGGTGCTCCTGGAGTCCGACGCGTCCGGGGAGCAGCTGGGCCGGTTCCGGCGGGAGGCGGAGATCGGGGCGCGGCTGCGGCATCCGGGGATCACGGTCGTCCACGACACCGGACGGCACGGGAAGCGGCTGTTCATCGTGATGGAGCTGCTGGAGGGCATGGACCTCGCCCAGCGCCTCGCCGCGCACCCCGGGGGCGGCCTGCCGCTGCCGGAGGTGCTCGACCTGGGGCTCCAGGCGGCGGAGGCCCTCGCGGCGGCGCACGCGCAGCAGGTGGTGCACCGCGACCTCAAGCCCGCGAACCTGTTCCTGCTCACCGAAGGCCGCCTGAAGATCTGCGACTTCGGCATCGCCCGCACCGCCCACGCGACGGCCTCCCTGACCGCCACCGGCCATGTCTTCGGCACCCCCGCCTACATGGCGCCCGAGCAGTGGCGCGGCGAACGGGTCGGGGCGAGCTGCGACATGTACGCGCTCGGGGGCGTGCTGCACGCGCTGTCGACGGGTGCGCCGCCGTTCCCGGTCACCGAGGCCCCGTGGGTGCTGATGCGCCACCACCTGGACGAGACCGCGCCCGCGCTGGACGCCGTACGGGCGGACGTGCCGGGCCCGCTCGCGGAGCTGGTCGCCGGCCTGCTGGCCAAGGAGCCGGAGGCCCGCCCCGACGCCCCGGCCACCGCCGCCCGCCTGCGCGCCCTCCTGACCCCGACCCCGCCGTCGCCCCCACCGGACCCCCGCCCCGCCGCCCCGGCCGCACCGCCACCCGGCCCCCACGCCACGGGCCCGGCCGACCCCACACCGCCACCCGGCCCCCGCACCACGGACCCGGCCGCTCCGGGCCCGCCGCCCGGCTCCCGGACCACCGGCCCGGCCACTCCGGCCACTCCGGCCACTCCGGCCCCGCCATCCGCCCCCCGCACCACGGACGCCGCCGGCCCCCAGGACGCCCCCCGGGGCGGCGGTGGGCCGACGCGGCGGGGGGTGCTGCTCGGGGTGCTGGGCGCCGCCGGGGTCGCGGGCGGGGCCTACGCGGCACTGCGGCTGACCCGCTGGAACGGCGTCGGCGGCGGGACGGCCGGCCCCCGGGCGGGGGCGGTCGTCACCCACCACACCGGCGCCGTCGGGTCGGTGGCGTTCAGCCCGGACGGCCGCTTCCTCGCGAGCGGGGGCGGCGACCGCACGGTCCGGCTGTGGAACATGGCCGCGGACTCCGGCTCCTCCCCTTTCCCGGCCCGTTCCGCGACGGTGACGTGCGTGGCGTTCAGCCCCGACGGGAAGGTCCTCGCGAGCGCCGGCCTGGACCGCTCCATCACCCTGGCGGACGTCGAACGCCGCAGCGGCAAGGCCGAACTGAAGGCCGCGGCCGGGGTGTTGTCGGCCGCCTTCAGCCCGGACGGCACGCTGCTCGCCGACGCCGACGACCGCACCGTCCGCCTCTGGGACCTCGCCGCCGGCACGGTCGCCGCCACCCTCGACGCGCACGGCGGCACCGTCCGCTCCGTCGCGTTCAGCCCCGACGGCCGCACCCTGGCCGCCGGCGGCGAGGACGGCGCCGTCCGCCTGTGGGACGTCACGGCCCGCACCGTCGCCGCCACCCTCACCGGCCACACCGCGCACGTGGCCTCGGTGGCGTTCAGCCCGGACGGCCGCACCCTCGCCAGCGGCAGCGGCGACACCACCATCCGCCTCTGGGACCCCGCCACCGGCACCGCCGCCGCCACCCTCACCGGCAACAACAGCACGGTCCGGTCGGTGGCGTTCAGCCCCGACGGCCGCACCCTCGCGGGCGGCGGCGGGCGGACGGTCCGGCTGTGGGACGTCGCCACGCGCACCGCCGCCACCAAGCTCAACGGCCACACCGGCTCCGTCGCCGCCGTGGCGTTCAGCCCGGACGGCGTGCACCTGGCGAGCGGCAGCGAGGACACCACCGTCCGCGTGTGGCGGCTCGCCTGAGGGCGCCGACCGCGATGATGTGGGCATGACCTACCGCCGTCGCCGCGACAGCATCGACCTGCCCCAGGACCGGGGCTGCCTGCGGTGGGTCCTGGGCGCCCCCCTGGCCGCGTTCGTCTACCTGCCGGCCGGCTACCTCTGCTACGTCTCCCTGGCCCTGCGCCCGGACGGCGGCCCGTACGACCGGATCCGCGACGACGCCCTGTTCACGGCCCACGCCTGCGTCGCCCTGTGCTTCGCCGGGCTGCTGCTCACGGCCGTGCCCGTCTTCCACCGCACCCTGGGCCGCTGGTGGTACGCCGCACCCTTCACCCTGGCCTCGCTCGCCTTCCTGCGCGGCCAGACCCTCTGACGCCCGGCGGTCGGCCGTCAGGAACCGGTGACGGCCCGTTCCAGCAGGTCGCGCAGCACCCGCTGCTCCTCCGGCGCGAGGCAGGCCACCGGCGAATCCACGTGCAGGAGGTCGAGCAGCCGGGTCCGCAGCGCCTCGCCCCCGTCCGTCAGGACGAGGAGCTTGGCCCGCCGGTCGGTGGGGTGCGGATGGCGTCCGACCAGGCCCTGCTTCTCCAGCCGGTCCACGACGAAGGTGGCGTTGGAGGGCTCGCAGTTCATCCGCTCGGCGAGCTCCCGCATGGTCATCGCCCCGCTCAGCTCCCGCAGCGCGGTCGCCTGCGCGGCGGTCAGCCCCAAGGCGGCGGCCCGCTCCCGCACGTGCTCGGCGATCCGCTGGGCGAGCCCGTCGACCAGACCGCACAACTGCCGCTCGGCGACGGCCTGCGACTGCGGCTCGGGGGACTCGGTCATGGCGCCCACCCTAACAACTCCATCAAGCCGAAGCATTTACAGCTTGAATGATTCAAGCTTGATGCTTATCGTGATCGCCATCGCGCTCCGAAGGCCGCACCAAGGAGAAAAATGCCCGACTTGCCTGCTCCCACCCGCCTGAACCGCCCCTCGGGCATCCGCTCCCTCCGGCTGGGCGACACGAAGGTGTCCTACGCCCCGGACGGAGCCGTACGGCTGCGCCCGCTGCACCTGCTCCCCGACACCACCGACGCGACCTGGGCCGCGCACCCGGAGTACCTGGACGGGGCGGGCCTCCTCGCCGGCAGCGTCGGCGCCCTCCTCGTCGAGCACGGCGGCCGCGCCCTCCTCATCGACACCGGCATCGGCCCGCACGCCTTCGAGAGCCCGGACGGCCCCCTGCACTCGGCCCACGGCGGCGCCCTCCCCGACAGCCTGGCCGCACTCGGCCGCCGGCCCGAGGACATCGAGGCGGTGGCCTTCACCCACCTCCACCCCGACCACCTCGGCTGGGCCTGCGAACCCCTCCTCGGCCACGCCGAGTTCCTGATCTCCGAGCCGGAGTGGGCGGACCGCGACGCCCTGGACCCCCGTGCGGCGCAGGCCCTCGCGAAGAACGTCCGCACCATCGCCCACGACGAGGAGGTCTTCCCGGGCGTCCGCGTCCGCATCGCCCCCGGCCACACCGCCGGGCACGCCGAGTACGTCATCACCGGCGGCGGCCGCCGCCTGATCGCCTTCGGCGACGCGATGCACTCGCCGCTCCAGGCCTCCCACCCCTCCTGGTCCTCGGGCTTCGACCACGACCTCCCCGCCACCGCCGGCCACCGCCACCGCCTGGCCGCGGAACTCGCGGAGCCGGACACGATCGGCTTCGGCGTCCACTTCGCCGACGTGGTCTTCGGCCGGATCGGCGCGACCGCCGACGGCACGCCCCCGTCCTGGCGCCCGGTGGACGCCTAGGCTGCGGCGGCGGTGTGCGGCTCCTCCGGCGGGCAGGTGCTGCACCGGCCGGGCTCGGGGGCCCGGAAAGCCTTGTCGCAGCCGTCGCAGTTCTGGAGCGGATCGGGCCGCGACGGCACCGCCTTGGGCGCCTCGCGGGGCAGTTCGGGCGGGATCCCGACCCGCAGCCGGTAGCCGAGCACCCCGGCGGCGCTGCGCATGTCGTCCGGCAGCCCGGCGACGAGCGCCCGCCGCACGGCCTCGGGCTCGGCGCCCCGGTCCAGCCAGGCGGTCACCCCGAGCGCCAGCCGGAGCACGTCCCGCTCGCCGAGCAGCAGCCGGGCGTCGTCGACCCGCAGCCGGGCCAGCAGTTCCACGGCCTCCCGCCGCACGGGCCCCGACGGCCGCGCCCCCTCGGCCTGCGCCCCGACCTCCCCCACGGGAACGGGCCCCGCCACGGGAACGGGCGCCCGGCCGGCCGGGGGCCCGGGCGGCGCAGGGGGCGTGGGTGGCTCGGGCGGTGCAGGGGGCGCAGGCGGTGCAGGGGGCGTAGGCGGTACGGGTGGCGGCTCGGGCGGTGGCGGGGCGGTCCTCGGCCGGTTGTAGAACACCGTCCGGGTCAGCAGGCGCCCCTCCGGGCCCCGCACCCGGCTGCGCTCCAGGTACCCGGCCGCTTCCAGCTCCCGCAGCCCGGCGGCGATCCGGACCTCCCCCTCGGGGAAGCGGTCGGCCAGCACCTTGATGCGGATCGGGCTGCCGTCGGGGAGCGCGCGGATGTGCACCGCGAGGCCGATCGCCAGCAGCGACAGCCCGGGGTGCCGGGCGAGGTGTTCGCCCACCTCGACGGAGGGACCGGCGTCCTCCACGTTGACGTGGAGGACACCTGATGTGACGGTCCCGGCGGGAACACGGGACGCGGCGCGCGTGGGCGCGTTAGGCTGCGTAGGAGCCATTGGGAAGCGGATCTCTTCCTGGTTGGTCAGGCCCTCGGCCGGGATGCCAGTCCCGTCGGGGGCCGTCTCATGTCTGGAGTTGTCGCGGCGAGCATATGCCAGCCAACCACCCCGAAATCCAGTCGAGTTGGGATGGTTCACCCGTGTGAGTGACCAGCCGCCGAGCGGGGGGTCAGGGGGGGTGGTCGGTGGGTTTTCACCCACCGACCAACCTGGTTGGTTTTTACGTCGGGCGCCACCGGATCCCGGCGGGCCCGGTCCCCGCCGCACCCCGTGCTGAACAATGGCCCCTGCCACAGCTGTCGTTGGACAACGGGGGGAACGATGAGGGCGGGGGAACGCCTGGCCGGCCGGTACCGGCTGGACGCGCGGCTCGGGCAGGGCGGGATCGGCGAGGTCTGGCGGGGGTTCGACGCCGACCTCGGGCGGCCCGTGGCCGTGAAGGTGCTGCTGGAGTTCGACGCGTCGGACGAACTCCTGGGCCGGTTCCGGCGCGAGGCGGCCATCGGGGCGCGGCTCCAGCACCCCGGGATCACCGTCGTCCACGACATCGGGCAGCACGAGAACCGGCTGTTCATCGTCATGGAGCTGCTGGAGGGCGAGGACCTCGCCCACCGCCTGGCCCGCTCCCCCGGCACCGGACTACCGGTACCCGAGGCCCTCGATCTGGCGCTCCAGGCGGCGGAGGCCCTGGCCGCCGCGCACGCGCAGAAGGTGGTGCACCGGGACCTCAAGCCCGCGAACCTCTTCCTGCTCGGCGAAGGCCGCCTGAAGATCTGCGACTTCGGCATCGCCCGCACCGCCGACAGCACCGGCGGACTCACCGTCACCGGCCGGGTGTTCGGCACACCCGCCTACATGGCGCCCGAGCAGTGGCGCGGCGAACACGTCGACGCGCGGTGCGACCTGTACGCCCTGGGGTGCGTGCTGTTCGCCCTGCTGACCGGGGCCCCGCCGTTCCCGGGCGCGGAGCAGGTGTGGGTGCTGATGCGCCGCCACCTGGACGAGGCCCCGCCCGCGCTGGACTCCGTACGGCCGGACCTGCCGCCGGCCCTGGTGGAGCTGGTCGCCGCCCTCCTGTCCAAGGACCCCGCCGAACGCCCCGACGCCCAGGCCACCACGACCCGGCTCCGTACCCTGCTCATCCCGGCACCGCCCGCCCCGGCACAGCCCCCGGCACAGGTCCCGACCATGGCACCGACCCCGCCCGCGCCCCCGGCCCGGGATCCGGGACCCGGTGCCGTCCCCGCCCCGAGGCCCGAGCCCGCCCCGGCACCCGAGCCGGTACGCACACCGGCGCCGCATCCCGTGCCCGCAGCAGCCCCCGCCCCCGCCCCCACCGTCACCGCTGCCCCGACGGCGGGGCGGCACACCGGCTCCGCCCCCACCGGCCCCGGGCGGGGTCCGAGCCGGCGGGCGGTCGTCCTCGGCGGACTCGCCGCACTCACCGTGGCCGCGGGCGGGACGGCCGCCGTCCTCGCCCTCGACGGCGACGACGGAGCTCCCGCACTCCACCCCGCGGCCACGCTCACCGGGCACGAGGCCTCCGTCGAGTCCGTGGCGTTCAGCCCCGACGGCAAGACCCTCGCCACCGGCAGCCGCGACCGCACCATCCGGATCTGGGACCTCGCCAAGGGCACGGCCACCGCCGTCCTGCGCCACGACGCCCTCATCCGCTCGGTGGCCTGGGCCCCCGACGGCAAGACCCTCGCGAGCGGCGGCGAGGACGCGAACGTGCTGCTGTGGACGCCCTCCCAGCAGACCCCGCTCGCACGGCTGAAGGACCACACCGGCCCGGTCCGGTCCGTCGCCTTCGGCCCGGACGGCAAGACGCTCGCCAGCGGCGGCGAGGACATGGCCGTCCGGATCTGGGACCTCACCGCCGCACGTCATGCCTACACCCTCGCCGGACACACCTCCGGCGTCTGGTCGGTGGCGTTCGCTCCCGACGGGAAGACCCTCGCCAGCGGCGCCGGCGACCGTACCGTCCGCCTGTGGGACCTCGCCGCGCGATCCGCCGCCGTCCTCCCCGAGGCGACGGGGGACGTGATGTCGGTGGCGTTCAGCTCCGACGGCGGCCTCGTCGCCTGCGGGGTGAATGTCGGGTCCGGGGCCCCGCCGGGCAACGCCGGCAGCTTCGGGAACACCGCCATGGCCGGACCCCTCGGCGAGCTCCGGGTGTGGAACGCCCGCACCCGCGCCCAGACCACCTACCACCCCGACCTCCCCTACAACGTCGCCTCGGTCGCCTTCCGGCCCGGCAGCACCACCCTCCTCGCCACCGGCGGCTGGGACGACGCGGTACGCCTGTGGGACCTGGGCGGAAAGACCCTCCCGGGCCCGGCCAAGGGGCACACCAGCCCGGTGTGGTCGGTGGCGTTCAGCCCCGATGGCAAGACCCTCGCCAGCGGCGCGGGCGACGGCACGGTCCGCCTCTGGACGCTCGCCTGACCGGCTGAACCGTACGGCGGCCCTCCGGGTGCGGGCCGGCGGGGCCGTGCCCAGACTGACGGGGAGATGATCGAACTCCCCCGGCCCGGCCGGCTCCGCGCCGCGCTGCCGCCGGTCGTCGCCTGGCTGGTCTCCGGCCTGGTCACCTGGGCGGTGGCGAGCGCCTCCGTCGCCGGGGACGGCTCACGGGTGGCCTACTGGTCCACGGGCGCCCGCCGGCGCTGGGACTCCGAGCACTACCTCTCCATCGCGCGCGGCGGCTACGAGATGTTCCGCTGCCGCGACCGGTACGCGAACTTCCCCGACGTCATGTGCGGGAACGTGGCCTGGTTCCCGGGGTACCCCATGGTGGTGCGGGCGGTGTCGGGGACCGGGCTGTCCTACGAGCTCTCCGCCGTCGTCGTCACCGAGGCCGCGCTGCTCGGCGCGTTCGCGGTGCTGTGGTGGCTGCTCGGCGCCGTCCTCACCCGGGCCACCGCCCTGACCCTGGCCGTCGCGGCCGTCTTCCCGGGGGGCGTCTACTTCCACGCGGTGTTCCCGATCGCCCTCGCGACACTGGCCCTGCTCGTCTGCGTCGCCGGGGTGGGGCGCGGGTCCTGGTGGGCCGCCACGGCGGGCGGGTTCGTCGCGGTCGCCTGCCATCCGGTCGGGGCCGTCGCCGTCGTGCTGCTGCTGTCGAGCGCCCTGTTCGCCTGGCGCGGGGACGCATGGCCGCGGCGGTGCGCGAAGGCGGCGGCCTCGGCCGTCGTCGCCGGGTGCGGGGTGCTGTGGGCCAAGTGGCTGATGTGGCAGGCGACGGGCCGCTGGGACGCGTACGAGACCATCCAGCGCAGCAGCTACGGCCAGGGCGACCTGCACGAGCCCTTCGCCGAGATGGCCCGGGCCTACCGGGTGCCGTTCCGCGACTGGTACACGCCCGAGGGGGACCTGCCCTGGCTGGTGGGGCACGCCCTCGCCGCGCACCGTCCACAGCTGTGGGTGAACACCGCCTTCGTGCTGCTGGTGGTGGCGACGGCGGTCGTCCTGCTGGTCCGCGAGCGGCGGCTGTCGGTCGTGGAGTGGGCCGCTCTGGTGCTGACGGTGGCGGTGTTCCTGGTGCCGTTCGTCGCGGGGGCGCAGATGTCCTGGTACCGCAACCACGCGCAGATGTTCGTCGGGCTGGTCCTCGTCCGCCGCATGTCCCCGTGGGTGCAGGTGCCGCTGCTGGCGGTCTGCGCGGTCCAGTACGCCCTCCTGGGCGCGATGTTCTTCGCCGGGGTGCTGGTCTGACGACAGGGCCTAGGGCCCCTCCTCCCCGGTGTCGCGGGCCACGACGTACGTCGGCCGGGCCTGGACCGCCGTGTGGATGCGGGCCACGTACTCGCCGAGCATGCCCAGGCAGAACAGCTGGACGGCGCCGAAGAACAGCATGGTGATGATCAGCGAGCTCCAGCCGGGCAGCGGGTTCCCGGTGGCGTAGACGGTCAGGGCCCAGACGAGGAAGGCGAGGCAGACCACGGAACTGAGCGCGCCGACCGCCGTGGCCAGCCGCAGCGGGACGGCGGAGAAGCTGGTGACGCTGTCGAAGGCCAGCAGGACCATCTTGTGCAGGGGGTACTTGGAGGTGCCGGCCGCCCGCTCCGCGCGCCGGTAGGCGACCTGCCCGCTGGGGAAGCCCAGCCAGGGGATGAGCAGGCGGTAGATCTGCTGCTGGTCGGGGAGGGTCTTGAGGGTGTCGACGACGGCCCGGGACAGCAGCCGGAAGTCGCCCGCCTGGGCGGGCACGAAGGTGCCGGCCAGGCGGCGCATGAGCCGGTAGTAGACGCCGGCCGTGCGGCGTTTGAAGCCGCTGTCGGTGGAGCGGTCGGAGCGTACGCCGTAGACGATGTCGAGGCGCTCGGCCCGGGCGAGGGCGAGCATCTCGGGGATGACCTCGGGCGGGTCCTGGAGGTCCGCGTCGATGCTGACGACGTACGCGCCGCGGGCCCGGCGCAGCCCGGCGGTGAGGGCGGCCTGGTGGCCGCAGTTGCGGCGCAGGGTGACCACGCGCAGCTGCGGCCAGGCGGCGCGCAGCTCCTCCAGCAGGGCGGGGGTCCGGTCGGTGGAGCCGTCGTCGACGGCGAGGACCTCGTACGGTTCGCCGCACCCGTCCAGGACCGGCCGGAGCCGTGCCGCCAGGACGGGCAGCACTTCCTCCTCGTTGAAGACGGGGACCGCGACCGACAGGGCCGGCTCATCCCCGCGCTCGTCGTCCACAGCCCTCATCATGCGCGAAGCCCCCGCACCCGGCACGCGGAGGAGGAGCGGAGGGGAACGCGCCGCGGCCCCCGCCCGGACGGGGGCGGGGGCCGCGGTGTCGCGTTGCCTCGGACGGGGTCGCGTCAGGCGGCGACGGCGACCGGGGCCGGGGTGGCGGCGGGCTCGTCCAGCGGGGAGGACGAGGCGGCGGCGTAGGCCTCCTTGTCGAGGATCCCCTCACGGGCCGAGACGAGGACCGGGACGAGGGCCTGGCCGGCCACGTTGGTGGCGGTGCGCATCATGTCGAGGATCGGGTCGATCGCCATCAGCAGGCCGACGCCGGCGAGCGGCAGGCCCAGGGTGGAGAGGGTCAGGGTGAGCATGACCGTCGCACCGGTCAGACCGGCGGTGGCGGCGGAGCCGACGACCGAGACGAACGCGATGAGCAGGTACTCCTTGATGCCCAGCTGCACGTCGAAGATGTTGGCGATGAAGATCGCGGCGAGGGCCGGGTAGATCGCGGCGCAGCCGTCCATCTTGGTGGTGGCGCCGAACGGGACGGCGAAGGAGGCGTACTCCTTCGGGACGCCGAGGCGCTCGGTGACCTTCTGGGTGACCGGCATGGTGCCGACCGAGGAGCGGGAGACGAAGGCCAGCTGGATGGCGGGCCAGGCGCCCTTGAAGAACTGGACCGGGTTGACCTTGGCGACCGTGGCCAGGAGCAGCGGGTAGACGCCGAACATGACGAGCGCGCAGCCGATGTAGATGTCGGCGGTGAAGGTGGCGTACTTGCCGATCAGGTCCCAGCCGTAGCTGGCGATGGCGGTGCCGATGAGGCCGACGGTGCCGAGGGGCGCGAGGCGGATGACCCACCACAGGGCCTTCTGGAGGAGTTCCAGGACGGACTCGGCGAGGTTCAGGACCGGCTGGGCCTTGGCGCCGAGCTGGAGGGCGGCGATACCGGCGACGGCGGCGAGGAAGACGATCTGCAGGACGTTCAGCTCGGTGAACGGGGTGACGATGTCCTTCGGCACGATGCCGGTCAGGAAGTCGATCCAGGAGCCGTGCCGCTTGGGCTCCTTGCCGTCGGCCGGGGTGAGGCCGGTGCCGGCGCCCGGGTCGGTCAGCAGGCCGATCGCGAGGCCGATGCCCACCGCGATCAGCGAGGTGATCATGAACCAGAGCAGGGTGCGGGTGGCGAGGCGGGCGGCGTTGTTCACCTTCCGCAGGTTGGTGATGGACACCAGGATCGCGAAGAAGACGAGCGGGGCGACGGCCAGCTTGAGCAGCTGGATGAAAATGTCACCGACCTGTTCGAGGGTGGTCTTCAGCCAGCTGACGTCCTGGCTGCGGGCGATCCAGCCGAAGAGGACGCCGAGCGCGAGGCCGGCGACTATCTGGGCCCAGAAGGGGAACTTGAACGAGGCCTTGGCGGGAGCCTGGGCCTGGGGGGACGCGGACACGGCAATCTCCGGGGGACGCGCGGACGTACGGCGGAAGGTTTCTGCGGGGGATGCGGTACGGCGGCAGCCGGAAAGGGGCCGGGCCGGCCGGCGACCGCTGCTGCGGGCGCTTCAGCGGCAACAGCAACAGGCCGCGGACACGCGGCGGCAGAGGTCGACGTGCAGGCGCGCCACGAGCACGGGGCTCGGGCCCATCGGGTGCGCTGCGGAGGTCAACATGTTGAACACGCTAACACTTCTGCTTTGAGAAACCCAAAGAGATGCTTTGACCATGGAGCGCGAAGGGGTGGATCCGCGGGGCCCGCAGACCCCCGGGAACGCCGAAGCCCCAGCGTGGCGGGGGGTGTTCCCGTCGCTGGGGCTCGTGCGGAGGTGGGGTCAGGCGCGGGCGGCGTCGTCGGCCGCGTCCTCCTGGCTGCGGCTCGCGGCGAGCTTCTGCTTCGCACCCGCGACGCGTCCGGAGATCTGCTGGGACATCTCGTCACGCTGCTTGCGCAGCAGGACGAAGGAGAGCGGGGCGGAGAGCACCAGCGCGAGCAGCACGATCCAGGCCGGGTTGGCGGAGCCCAGGCCCTTGGGCACGACGCCGAAGTGGACCAGGAGGGCGACGAAGACCAGGCATCCGACGAAGATGCCCAGGCGCATCGCGGTGTAGCGGATCGTCGCACTCGGCTTGAGGGACACGATGACCCCTTCTTTCTCATCGGAAACGTCGGACACGTCGGGACGTACCCGTCCAGTGAAGCACGCCGGGCCTTCGCACACGGGCGTCGGGGGGCCTCAGTGCAGGGGGAGCAGCATCGTGATGCCGTCGCGGTCGTCACCGGGGGCCACGCGGATGGCGCCGGGGATGCGCCCGACCTCCTTGTAGCCGCAGGCCGCGTAGAAGTGCTCCAGGCCCATGCCGCCCCGGCACTCCAGGACGACGGCCTCGATGCCGTCGAGCGTGCGGGCCGCGTCGGCGAGGGCGGCCATCAGGGCGCGGCCGGCGCCACGGCCCTGGAGGGAGGGGCGGACCATGACCGTGTACGCGTAGACCCAGTGCTCCATCAGGCGGTGCGGGTTGAAGGCGAGGAAGCCGGCCGCGGCCACGGTTCCGTCCTCGTCGCGCCCGACCAGCAGCCGGTGGCGGCCCTCGGCCATCGCGACGAGGTGCTTGACGAGGGCGGGCCGGACGTCGTCGAGGGTGACGGGCGGGACGAAGCCGACGGCGCCGCCGGCGTTGGAGACCTCGGTCCACAACTCCGCGATGCCGTCGCGGAGGGCGGGGTCGACGACGGGATCGAAGGTAAAAGTAAGGGTCACCAGGCGAGGCTATCCATTACCCGCCCGCCGGGCAACGGGTTTCCGGCACGCAAGAGGCCCCGGTCCGCCGGGGATGCGGCGGACCGGGGCCTTCGCGGGGCCGGGCGGGGCGGCGTCAGACGCGCATCGCCTGCGGGGTCTCGCGCAGCGAGGCGTCCGGGCCGGGGTACTCGCGGATGATCTCGTAGCGCGTGTTGCGCTCGACGGGGCGGAAGCCCGCCTCGCGGATCAGTTCGAGGAGGTCGTCGCGGGTCAGCTTGTTCGGGGTGCCGTAGTTGTCCGCGTCGTGCGTGATCTTGTACTCGACCACCGAGCCGTCCATGTCGTCCGCGCCGTGCTGGAGCGCGAGCTGGGCGGTCTGCACGCCGTGCATCACCCAGAAGACCTTGACGTGGGGCACGTTGTCGAAGAGGAGGCGGGAGACCGCGAAGGTCTTGAGCGCCTCGGCGCCCGTCGCCATCGTCGTGCGCGCCTGGAGCTTGTTGCGGACCTTGCCGTCCTTCATGTCCACGAAGTCGTGCTGATAGCGCAGCGGGATGAAGACCTGGAAGCCGCCGGTCTCGTCCTGGAGCTCGCGCAGCCGCAGCACGTGGTCCACGCGGTGGCGCGGCTCCTCGATGTGGCCGTAGAGCATGGTCGCCGGGGTCTTGAGCCCCTTCTCGTGCGCCAGGCGGTGGATGCGCGACCAGTCCTCCCAGTGGGTGCGGTGGTCGACGATGTGCTGGCGCACCTCCCAGTCGAAGATCTCCGCGCCGCCGCCGGTCAGGGACTCCAGCCCCGCCTCGATCAGCTCGTCGAGGATCTCGGAGGCCGACAGGCCCGAGATGGTCTCGAAGTGGTGGATCTCCGTCGCCGTGAACGCCTTCAGCGAGACGCTCGGCAGCGCCTCCTTGAGGGCCGACAGCGAGCGCGGGTAGTAGCGCCACGGGAGGGAGGGGTGCAGGCCGTTGACGATGTGCAGCTCGGTGAGGTTCTCGTTCTCCATGGCCTTGGCCAGGCGGACGGCCTCCTCGATGCGCATCGTGTACGCGTCCTTCTCGCCCGGCTTGCGCTGGAACGAGCAGTACGCGCAGGAGGCGGTGCACACGTTCGTCATGTTGAGGTGGCGGTTGACGTTGAAGTGGACGACGTCGCCGTTCTTGCGGGTGCGCACCTCGTGGGCGAGACCGCCCAGCCACGCCAGGTCGTCCGACTCGTAGAGGGCGATGCCGTCCTCACGCGTCAGCCGCTCGCCGGAGCGGACCTTCTCCTCCAGCTCGCGCTTGAGCCCAGCGTCCATGCCGGTGTCTCCTCTGTCTTCCCTGTCCCAGCCTGCGTGCAACCGCCACCCACCGTACTCTCAGGCGTCCTCGGGCAGCTCGCCGACCCGGTTCTCCCACTTGGTGGAGAGCACGATCGTGGTGCGGGTGCGCGAGACGCCCTTGGTGCCGGAGAGCTTGCGGATGATCTTCTCCAGGCCGTCGACGTCGCTGGCGCGGACCTTGAGCATGAAGGAGTCGTCGCCGGCGATGAACCAGCAGTCCTCGATCTCGGCGAGGTCGCGCAGCCTGCGGGCCACGTCCTCGTGGTCGGCGGCGTCGGAGAGGGAGATGCCGATCAGCGCGGTGACGCCGAGGCCGAGCTCGGCGGCGGCGACGGTCGCGCGGTAACCGGTGATGACGCCGGCCGTCTCCAGACGGTTGATCCGGTCGGTGACGCTGGGGCCGGAGAGGCCCACGAGACGGCCCAGCTCCGCGTACGAGGCGCGGCCGTTCTCCCGAAGCGCCTGGATGAGCTGCCTGTCCACCGTGTCCATTACGTGGAGCCTTCCATTATTCGGCGATCCTGCAAGTTTAGGTATAGAATCAAAGGCACGCAGGGTCAACACCCTGTGAATCTTTCAACAGATCAAAGACGATCTTCAGGAGTGGTTCACCGTGTACACGATCGAGATGGCCTACGCGCACATGCGACAGCTCCAGGAGCTGGCCAACCGATCCCGCACCGACCAGCCCGCCGCCGCCCACCGCAACGACAAGTCCCGCCGGCCGATCCGCGCCAAGAAGCGCTAGTCACGGGGGCGGGCGCTGCCAAGCTCCCCCTCCCAACGGCGGTACAGACCGTGCGGGACACCCGCCGCGTCGAGCACCCGCCCGGCGACGAAGTCCACGAGGTCCTGGATGTGCGTCGCCCCCGCGTAGAACGCCGGAGAGGCGGGCAGCACGATCGCGCCCGCCTCGTCCAGCGCCACCAGATGCTTCAGCGTCTGCCCGTTCAGCGGGGTCTCCCGCACCGCGACCACCAGCCTGCGCCGCTCCTTCAGCGTCACGCTCGCGACCCGCTGGAGCAGGTCCTTCGACAGCCCGAGCGCCACGCCGGCCACGCAGGCCGTGGACGCGGGCACGATCAGCATCCCCTTGACCGGGTACGAACCCGAGCTCGGCCCGGCGGCCAGGTCCCCGGCCGCCCAGTACCGCACGTCGTCCAGCCCGGACACCGCGAAGGTCCCCGGCTTCCCGTCGGCGCCCCGCGCCAGCCACTCGGCCAGATCGTCCCGCCAGTGCGCGTCCCGGAAGGCGATCCCGGTCTCGTCCAGCAGGGTGAGCCGCGAGGCCCGGCTCACCACCAGGTCCACCGCCTCGCCCGCCGCGAGCAGCCCTCGGACCACCGAGGCCGCGTACGGCGTCCCGGACGCCCCGGAAACCCCCACCACCCAGGGGGTGCGCTTGCGCTCAGTCATACCTCCGAGACTATCCGGCCACCCCTGCGACCCACTCGTTAAGGTGTGCCGGACGCACGACACGCCCCGGGGGACATGGCACATGGGTACGAACACGCCGGACACGACCGTCCCGGAGTGGAGCCGGAGGGAACGCGCGCTGGCCGCCGCGAAGCTGATGCTGGGCTGGGTGGCGCTGCTGTGGGCGCTGGAAGCGGTCGACTACGCGACGGGCCACGCGCTGGACCAGTACGGGCTCCGGCCGCGCGACACCGACCATCTGATCGGCATCGTCGCGTGCCCGTTCCTGCACTTCGGCTTCGGCCACGTCGCCTCCAACAGCATCCCGCTGCTGGTCTTCGGCTTCGTCGCCGCCCTCGGCGGCATACGCCGGTTCCTCGCGGTCAGCGTGCTGATCATGCTGGCGGACGGGATCGGCTCCTGGCTGATCGCCCCGCCGAACACCATCGGGGCGGGTGCCTCCGGCCTGGTCTACGGCCTCTTCGGCTACGTGGTCGTCCGTGGCTTCGTGGAGCGCAAGCCGCTGAACGTGGTGGTGGGCCTCGTGATCGCCGCGTGGTGGGGTGGCTCGATGTTCCTCGGCATCCTGCCCACGGACTCCGGCGTCGCCTGGTACGCCCACCTCATCGGCCTCGCCGCAGGCGTGGCGACGGCCCTCTGGCACCGCCGCCCGGCACCCCGGCTCAGCTGACGGCCGAGGGGTCGACCCGCAGCCCGGCCGTGTCCACGGACAGCTTCCCGAGCCCGCTCTCCACGACGACCGTCCCGCCGTACGGGATCACGTCCCGGCCCCGGTAGCCGTCAGGGCCGGGGTTCCACAGGGTGGTGCACTGCGCCTTGTAGGGGTCGAAGATCAGGTAGTGCGGGATCCCGCGCCGGGCGTAGGCCCGGTCCTTGACCTCGTAGTCGTCCGTCTCCGAGCCGGGATCGATCACCTCCACCACGAGCGCGACCAGCTCGGCCGGGTAGGCGTCGCGGTTCTCGGCAGCCGCGGCCGCGGGGATGACGGCGAGGTCCGGCGCATGTTCGACGGGCTCCGTTCCGCAGGCAACGCCGCTCACGCAGCCCCATCCGCTCGGAAGACAGGCCTCCAGGGCGTCCCAGATGTCCATGCGGGTGTTCGCGTGGAAGGGCCGGGAGCCCTGTGGTTGCGGGGAGCCGGTCGCGGTCGGCGGGTTCATCGGCCAAACCAAGCAGGCAACGGCCCGGCCGGGACCCGGTCCGGGTACCGCCCACCCGTTCGGGCTACAGCGCGAGGCCCCGGATCAGCAGGTCCGCCAAGGCGCACACGAACAGGGCGATGCCGATGAAGCCGTTGACCGTGAAGAACGCCCGGTTCAGCCGCGACAGGTCGTGCGGCTTGACGATCGTGTGCTCGTACAGGAACGCCGCCGCGACGATGAGCAGGCCCAGCCACAGGAACGCGCCGCCGTCCGTGAGGAGGGCGTACCAGGCCAGCAGGGCCGTGGTGATCGCGTGGCAGGCGCGGGCGCCCCACAGGGCGCCCGGGACGCCGAAGCGGGCCGGGACCGACTTGACGCCCTCGGCTCGGTCCGAGTCCACGTCCTGGCAGGCGTAGATCAGGTCGAAGCCGCCGATCCAGAAGCCGATGGCCAGACCGAGGACGACGGCCTCCCAGGACCACTCCCCCGTGACCGCCAGCCAGGCGCCGACCGGGCCCATCGCCTGGGCCAGGCCCAGGATGGCCTGCGGGAAGTTCGTGAACCGCTTGCCGTACGGGTAGACCACCATCGGGACCACCGCGACCGGCGCCAGCGCCAGGCACAGCGGGTTCAGGAGGGCGGCCGACCCCAGGAAGACGACCAGCGCCATGCCCGCGCCCGTCCAGGCGGAGCGCACCGACACCGCGCCGGTGACCAGTTCGCGGCCGGCGGTGCGCGGGTTGCGGGCGTCGAGCTCGCGGTCGATGATCCGGTTCGCGGCCATCGCGAAGGTCCGCAGGCCCACCATGCAGACCGTGACCAGCAGCAGCTCCCGCCAGTGCATCCGCCCGTCCAGGCGGAACATGGCGGTGAGCGCGGCGATGTAGGCGAACGGCAGGGCGAAGACCGAGTGCTCGATCATCACCAGCCGCAGGAACGCCTTGACCTTGCCGGCGGGACGCGGCGCCTGTCCGGAGCCGAGCACGCCTTCGGCGGTGGTCATCATGCGAGGCTCCTGCGGAAGTCTTCGAGGTCGGCGCGGAGCACGTCGGCGTCCACGTCCGGGATGTCCAGGGTCAGCGGGGCCTGCTCCTCGCCCTCGGGCGGGGTGATCACGGAGACGAAGCGGCAGGCCTCACCGCCCGGGTAGGCCTGGATGCGGAGCACCTCGCCCGCCTCGACGGTGAACGGCCCGGACTCGAAGGACAGCTCGGCCAGCAGCCGGTCGGCGAAGTCCTCGGCCTCGGCGTCCCGCAGGGCCGGCAGCTCGAAGCCGCCGCCGTCCACCCCGTCCTGCTCCCACATCAGTGCCCAGACCGTGCCGGGACCGGCGAACTCCTCGGGGCTCACGCCCGCCTGCTCCGCCGCCTCCCGGACCTCCGGGTCGGCCGGGTCCAGGCGCGGGCGCACGAGCGCCACGTAGGTCTCGTCGGTGCCGATGAAGAGGGCGGGGCCGCCCATCGCCGTGCTCACAGGCCGTACTCCTTCCAGCGGCGGTCCACCAGGGCCGCCGTCGCCGGGTCGGACTCGACCATGTCGGGCCAGCCGCCGTCGCGGGTGTAGCCCTCCTCCGGCAGCTTCTTGGTCGCGTCGATGCCCGCCTTGCCTCCCCAGAACTGCTGGTAGGAGGCGTGGTCCAGGTGGTCCACCGGTCCCTCGACCACCGTGAGGTCGCGGGAGTAGTCGGTGTTGCCGAGGGCCCGCCAGGACACCTCGTGCAGGTCGTGGACGTCGCAGTCCTTGTCCACCACGATGATCAGCTTGGTCAGCGACATCATGTGCGCGCCCCAGATGGCGTGCATCACCTTCTGGGCGTGCTTGGGGTACTTCTTGTCGATCGAGACGATCGCGCAGTTGTGGAAGCCGCCGGACTCGGGCAGGTGGTAGTCCACGATGTCCGGGACGATGATCTTGAGGAGCGGCAGGAAGAAGCGTTCCGTCGCGCGGCCCAGCGGGCCGTCCTCCGTCGGCGGCCGGCCGACGACGATCGACTGGAGCAGCGGGCGCCTGCGCATCGTCACGCAGTCGATCTTCAGCGCGGGGAACGGCTCCTGCGGGGTGTAGAAGCCGGTGTGGTCGCCGAAGGGACCCTCCGGCAGCATCTCGCCCGGCTCCAGCCAGCCCTCGACCACGACCTCGGCGTTGGCCGGGACCTGGAGCGGGACCGTCTTGCAGTCGACCATCTCGATCCGCTTGCCCGCCACGAACCCGGCGAACAGGTACTCGTCGATGTCGCCCGGCAGCGGCGCGGTGGAGGCGTAGGTGACGGCCGGCGGGCAGCCGAAGGCGATCGCGACCGGCAGCCGCTCGCCGCGCGCGGCGGCGACGGCGTAGTGGTTGCGGCTGTCCTTGTGGATCTGCCAGTGCATGCCGATGGTGCGCTTGTCGTGCCGCTGGAGTCGGTAGAGGCCGAGGTTGCGGACCCCGGTCTCGGGGTGCTTGGTGTGGGTCAGGCCCAGGTTGAAGAAGGAGCCGCCGTCCTTCGGCCAGGTGAACAGGGCCGGCAGCTGGTCCAGGTCCACGTCGTCACCGGTGAGGACGACCTCCTGGACGGGCGCGGACTCGCCCTTCACCTTCTTCGGCGGCACGTGCACCATCGAGCCGAGCTTGCCGAAGGCCTCGCGGACGCCGATGAAGCCCTGCGGCAGCTCGGGCTTGAGGAGGCCGCCGATCTTCTCGCTGATCTCGCCGTACGACTTGAGGCCCAGGGCCTTCAGGAGGCGGCGGTCGGTACCGAAGACGTTCATGGCCAGCGGCATCGCCGAGCCCTTGACGTTCTCGAAGAGCAGCGCGGGGCCGCCCGCCTTGTTCACTCTGTCGACGATCTCCCCGACCTCCAGGTACGGGTCGACTTCGGCCTTGATGCGCTTGAGGTCGCCCTCCCGCTCCAGAGCCCGGAGCAGCGAGCGGAGATCGTCGTAAGCCATGGGCCCCAGTATCCGTCACCGAATACCCTGGGGACGTCACCGGGGCCCCGTGCGGGCCCGCCGCCACTGCCCGGGAGTCGGTCCCACACCGTGCTGCGCTATCTGCCGTTCCTGCTGATCATCGCGCTGACCATCTATGCCTTCATCGACTGCCTGAACACCCCGGAGGAGGAGGTCAAGAGCCTCCCGAAGGGGGTGTGGGTGATGATCATCCTGCTGTTCTCGATCGTCGGCCCGGTGGTGTGGCTGTTCGCCGGCAAGAAGCGCACGGCGGCCGGCGGCGCGGGCGGCTTCGGCGGGGGCTTCGCCGGGGGCGGCCGGACGCGCCGTACGCAGTGGGTGGCGCCCGACGACAACCCCGAGTTCCTGCGCTCGCTGCGCAAGGACGACGACGGGGACGGGGACGGGGAGAAGGACAAGGACGACAAGGGCCGCGACGGCCAGGGCTAGGCCGCGTACGAGGCCCTCAGCTCGGCCCAGCGGGCGTCGGTCCAGGACGGCCAGTCCGCCGGGTGCCCGGCGAGGGCGGCCTCCAGCAGTTCGAAGTGGTCGTGCCAGCCGGCCAGGCAGTCCAGGCGCTCGGCGTCGGAGCCCTCGCGCTCGTCCAGGAAGCGGATCACCGTCGAGTCGGTGCCGACGGGCTCCAGGTGGAAGCGCATCCGGCCGTGCTCGGAGACCGTGTACTCCACCACCCGCTCGGCGTCCCAGGCCGTGACCTCCCCCGACACCGTGGTGCCGGAGTTCAGCCAGCGCAGGGTGACGGCCCCGCCGAGCCTGCGTTCCAGCACGTCGGCGGCGGCCAGCCAGGTGCGCAGCCCGTCACCGGTGGTCAGTACGGGCCACAGGGCCTCGTAGGCGTAGGGGACGTGCAGCTCGAAGCGCAGCAGCCAGCGGCCGGGGCCGCGCGGCTCGCTGGTGGCATGGCTCACAGGAGACATACCACCAGCGTCCCACCGACCGGCGTCAGACGCCCGCGTAGGAGTGCTTGCCGCTGAGCAGGATGTTCACGCCGTAGTAGTTCCAGATCCAGCAGGCGAAGGCGAACAGCGCCAGGTAGGCGGCCTTGCGGCCCTTCCAGCCGGCGGTGGCGCGCGCGTGCAGGTAGCAGGCGTACGCCACCCAGGTCACGAACGACCAGACCTCCTTGGGGTCCCAGCCCCAGTAGCGGCCCCAGGCGTCTCCGGCCCAGATCGCGCCCGCGACGATGGTGAACGTCCACAGCGGGAAGACGGCCGCGTTGATGCGGTACGAGAACTTGTCGAGGGTGGCCGCCGACGGCATCCGCTCCAGCACCGAGGTGCGGAAACGGCCCGGGGTCTTCCCGGCCTCCAGGTCGCTCTCGTAGCTGTCGCGGAACAGGTAGAGGACCGCGCCGGCCGCACCGATGTAGAAGACGGCGCCGCAGAAGATGGCGGTGGAGACGTGGATCCACAGCCAGTACGAGTGCAGGGCCGGGACCAGCTGGTCGCTGGCGGTGTACAGCCAGGTGGTGGCGATGCCCAGGTCCAGCAGGACCGAGGTGACGAGGATCAGGCCGAGCCAGCGGACGTTCTTCTTCAGCGCCAGCAGCGCCAGGTAGGCGCCGACCGCGACCGTGGAGAACGTCAGGTTGAACTCGTACATGTTGCCCCAGGGGGCCCGCTCCACCGACAGCGCGCGCGAGACCACGCCCGAGGCCTCGATGAGGAAGCCGAGGACGGTCAGCGAGACCGCGATGCGCCCGTACAGGTCGCCCTTCTCGGTGCCGCCGGCCGCGCCGGGACCGTCCGGGACGTCACGGGCGCCGGAGGCGGCGCGGGTGACGACCTTCGGCTTGTCCAGGACGGCCGTGCCGCCGCCCTTGGTCCGCACCTGCACGGCGGGCGCCGAGGCGGCCGCGGCCGCCGGGGTCAGCGCGGCGGCCGTACGGCCCACCTTGCTGCGGCTGCCGAACACCCACTCCGTGATGTGCGCGAAGAAGGCGAGCATGTAGACCGCCATCGACGCGTAGACCAGCTTGTTGCTGAGATCGGCGAGGCTCTCGTTCGTGGCCGCCGCGAGCAGCGTCATGCGCGCTCCCCTTCTTCTTCTGTTGTGGTGTCGGCTTCCGCCGGCCCGTCTTGCGCCGGCCCGGCCTCCGCCGGGCTCGGCGCCGTCTCGTAGAGGGCGGCGGAGAGCGCCGAGAGCTCCTCGGGGAGCTTCGCGGACTCGCTGCGGCCCAGGCCCGCCATCTCGACGACGGTCACGCCGTCCGCACCGCGCACCGCACGGACCCAGATCCGGCGGCGCTGGACGAACAGGGACGCGGCCAGACCGCCGATGGCGATCACGGCGCCCCCGAGGGCCAGCCCGGAGGCGGGCTGGTGGGTGACGGAGAAGGTGGCCCAGCGCTCGATGCCCTCGAACTTCACCGTGCCGGCGCCGTCGGGGAGGGTCATCGTCTCGCCGGGGAGCAGCCGCTGCTTGAACAGCTGCCCCTCCGGGTCCTTGAACTCCTGCATCTTGGAGGTGTTCAGCTGGTACACGTTCTGCGGCAGACCCGAGTCCATGCCCAGGCTGCCGTGGTAGGCGCTGAGGGCGAGGACCGGGAAGTTCAGGTCCGGGAACTGGGAGAGCATCGTGCCCTTGCCGGCGCCCGCGAACGTCGGCACGAACATGGCGTTGAAGCCGAGCTGCTCCTTGTCGCCGTTCTTGTTGACGTAGCCGTCCGGCACCTTCACGGCGCCCGACGAGCTGAGGTTGCCGTCGAAGGGCAGCATCGGGACGGCGTCGCGGTAGACCACCTTGCCGGCCGGGTCGGTGACCGAGATGACCGGGGCGTAGCCGTGGCCGAGGAGGTAGACCTTCGAGCCGTCGACCTCCAGCGGCTTGTTGACCTCGATCTCCGCCTTCTTCGGCGCGCCCTCGGCGCCGTCGCGGTAGGTGACGTACGCCTTGAAGTCGCGGGCGGTGCCCTTCTGGGGGCCGGCCTTCTCGTAGCTGGCGTCGAACTTGTCCAGGGTGAACGAGAACGGCACGAGGTCGTCGGCGGAGAAGAGGCTGCCGGACTTGAAGTCGTCGTACTGGGTCAGCGTGTTCGAGAAGCCCTTGCCGCGCAGCACGAGCTTGCCGCCCTCGGACTTGAACAGCTGCCCGCACGCGAACGCCACGAGCATCACGATCAGGGCGATGTGGAAGGCCAGGTTCCCGGCCTCGCGCAGGTAGCCCTTCTCGGCGGCGACCGCGCCGCCGGAGGCCTCGGTACGGAAGCGGCGCCCGCCGAGCAGCCCCTTCGCGGACGCGAGGACCTCCTCCGGGTCCTTGTCCGTACGCCACGTCGCGTACGCCGGCAGCCGGTCCAGCCGGCGCGGCGCACCCGGCGGGCGGCCGGTGAGCTGGCCGACGAACTGCCAGGTGCGCGGCACGATGCAGCCGATCAGCGACACGAACAGCAGGATGTAGATCGCGGAGAACCACACCGAGCTGTAGACGTCGAACAGCTGGAGCTTCTCGGCGACCGGCACCCAGAACCCGTGGGTCTTCTTCCACTCCGCGACCTTCATCGCGTCGACCTGGGTCTGCGGGATGAGGGAGCCGGGGATGGAGCCGAGGGACAGCAGGAACAGCAGGATCAGCGCCACCCGCATGGAGGTGAGCTGCCGCCAGAACCATCGGGCCCAGCCGACGACCCCGAGGCCGACGGGGGCGGCGGGGCCGTCCTCGACGGGGGCCGTGGACAGCTGCGCGCGGGCGGCCTCGTCCTCGTTCGGCGCCTCGGCGGGCGCCTTGTCGGTCGTACTCATGTGCGTGTAGTCCCTCAGATCCCGACCGAGAAGCCGTCGGTCCAGCTCCGCATGTCGTCCACGATGCCGGCCCACATTCCTGTGACGAGCAGCAGACCGGTCAGGATCAGCATGCCGCCGCCGATGCGCATCACCCACGCATAGTGCTTCTTCACCCAGCCGAACGCGCCGAGCGCCTTGCGGAAGGCCAGCGCCGTGAAGATGAACGGCAGGCCCAGTCCCAGGCAGAACACCACGGTGAGCAGGGCCCCTCGGCCCGCGGTCGCCTGCTGCATCGACAGCGTGTTGACCGCCGCCAGCGTCGGCCCCATGCAGGGGCTCCAGCCGACGCCGAACAACACGCCGAGCAGCGGCGCCCCGACCAGTCCGGCGGCCGGCTTCCGGTGGAAGCGGAACTCGCGCATCGTCAGGCCGGGGATCCACCCCAGGAAGAAGAAACCCATCAGGATCACCACGCCGCCCAGCACCCGGGAGATGACCTCCCGGTTGTCGGCGAGGGAGTCCCCGAAGAAGCCGAACAGCGCGCCGGTGGAGGCGAAGACGGCCGTGAAACCGAGGACGAACAGGCTCGCGCCCGCCAGCATCCGCCCCCGCCGGGCCTCGGCGAGGTCGGCCCCGCCGACACCCGTCACGTAGGACAGGTAGCCGGGGACCAGCGGCAGGACGCAGGGGGAGAAGAAGGAGACCAGCCCGGCCAGCAGGGCCAGGGGCAGGGCCAGCAGCAGGGCGCCGTTGAGGACGGTGCCGTTCACGCCGGTCGACTCGGCGGCGAGGAGGTGCTCGACGACCACGAGGTCACTGCTCCGCGAGGAGCGGGTCGATCATCGAACGCAGCTGCTTGTCGTTGATCGCGGCCAGCGTGCGGGCCGCGATCCGGCCCTGCTTGTCGAGGACGATCGTGGACGGGATCGACTGCGCGTTCAGCGTGCCCTTGGGGAAGCGCAGCATCAGCTTGCCGTCCGGGTCGTACAGGCTCGGGTAGGTGATCCCGAAGTTCTGCTCGAAGGCCGCCGCGTTCTGTGTGCTGTTGTCGCGGGTGTTGATCCCGACGAACGCGACGTCCTTGCCGGCGTCGCCCAGCTCCTTGGACACCTGGGCGAAGTACGGGGCCTCGGCCCGGCAGGGCGGGCACCAGGAGCCCCAGACGTTGAGGACGACGACCTTGCCCTTGAGGGTGGTGGTGTCCAGCGTCTTGCCGTCGACGGTGGGACCGTCCAGCTTCGGCGCCTCGGTCCGGTCACCCGCGGCGACGGTGGAGATGCCGCTGGGACCCGTCACGTAGTTGCCGCCCGCGGACCCGGACGACTTGCTGCTGCTGTCGTCGCACGCCGTCAGGGTCAGGGCGCTCGCGAGGGTCACCGCAGTCAGCAGGAGGGCGCGGCCGCTGGTCGAGCGGCTGCGGCGGGGGGCGCGGCTAAGGCTCATGTGAAAAGTTTCGCATGAGCGATTTGCCGATCTTCGGCACCCCCCGCCGCCGACCGCGACCTAGGCCCCGAACGCCTTCGACTTCCCCTTCACCGGCTTCGCACCGGCCAGCAGGTGCGCCGGGACCAGGTCCCGCGCCGGCTCGCTGTAGCCCACCGACACCAGCTTGTCGTCCTGGTACGTGAACGAGGTCAGCGACGCGAGCGTGCACTGCCGGCGCCGCGGGTCGTGCCACAGCCGGCGCTTCTCCGCGAAGCTCCGCACGATCCAGATCGGCAGCTGGTGGCTGACCGCCACCGCCTCGTGCCCGCGCGCCGCGTCCCGCGCCGCCTCGATCGCGCTCATCATCCGCACGACCTGCTCCACGTACGGCTCGCCCCACGACGGCTTGAACGGGTTCGTCAGGTGCTTCCAGTTGCCCGGCTTGCGCAGCGCCCCGTCACCGACGCCGAAGGTCTTGCCCTCGAAGACGTTGCCCGCCTCGATCAGCCGGCCGTCGGTGGCCAGCTCCAGGCCGTGCGCCTTGGCGATCGGCGCGGCCGTCTCCTGCGCCCGCTCCAGCGGCGAGGCCACCACGTGGGTGACGTCCCGGTCCTGGAGGTGCTCGGCGACCCGGTCGGCCATCTGCCGGCCCAGCTCGGAGAGGTGGTAGCCGGCCCGGCGCCCGTACAGGACCCCGTCGGGGTTGTGGACCTCGCCGTGCCGCACTACGTGGACGACGGTGATGTCGCTCATGCGGTCGCCTCCGCGGCGGCTCGGGCGGCGGCGGGCAGCGCCGCCGCGACGCGCTCGATCGCGCGCGCGTCGTGGGCGGTGGACACGAACCAGGACTCGAACGCCGACGGCGGCAGGTAGACGCCCTGCGACAGCATCGAGTGGAAGAACGCGTTGAAGCGGAAGCCCTCCTGCTTCTTCGCGTCGTCGTAGTCGCGGACCTCGTCCGGGGTGAAGAAGACGGAGAACATGTTGGAGGCCGTCTGCAGCCGGTGCGCCACGCCCTCCTTGGCCAGCGCGCCCGTCACCAGGCCCTGGATCTCCTTCGACACCGCGTCGACCTTCGCGTACGCCGCGTCGTCCAGCAGCCGCAGCTGCGCCAGACCGGCGGCGGTGGCGACCGGGTTACCGGAGAGCGTGCCCGCCTGGTAGACCGGACCGGCCGGGGCCAGGTGGCCCATGACGTCGGCGCGGCCGCCGAAGGCCGCCGCCGGGAAGCCGCCGCCCATGACCTTGCCGAAGGTCATCAGGTCGGGCTTGACGCCGTCGACCCCGTACCAGCCGGCCCGCGAGGTGCGGAAACCGGTCATCACCTCGTCGGAGATGTACAGCGCGCCGTTCTCGCGGCAGAGGTCGGCGAGACCCTGGTTGAAGCCGTCCAGCGGGGTGACCACGCCCATGTTGCCCGGGGCGGCCTCGGTGATCACGCAGGCGATCTCACCGGGGTGCGCGGCGAACGCCGCCCGCACCGCGTCGAGGTCGTTGTAGGGGAGCACGATCGTGTCGCCGGCCTGCGCGCCCGTCACGCCGGGGGTGTCGGGCAGGGCGAAGGTCGCCAGGCCGGAACCGGCGGCGGCCAGCAGCGCGTCGACGTGACCGTGGTAGCAGCCGGCGAACTTGACGACCTTGGCGCGACCGGTGAAGCCGCGGGCCAGCCGGATCGCCGACATGGTCGCCTCGGTGCCGGAGGACACCAGGCGCACCTGCTCGACGGGCTCGATCCGGGCGACGATCTCCTCGGCGAGGGCGACCTCGCCCTCGCCGGGCGTGCCGAAGGACGTGCCGCGGGCGACGGCGGCCTGGACGGCCTCGATCACCTCGGGGTGGGAGTGGCCGAGGATCATCGGCCCCCACGAGCAGACCAGGTCGACGTACTCGCGCCCGTCGGCATCGGTCAGGTAGGGACCGGTACCGGACACCATGAACCGGGGCGTACCGCCCACGGCACGGAAGGCGCGGACGGGAGAGTTCACGCCGCCGGGGGTCACGAGGGACGCGCGCTCGAAGAGCGTCTGCGAAACTGGGGCTTCATACGGGTACGGGTAGCTCACACCAGCCATGGTCTCAGAGGCCGCGACAGACTTGCGGAGGGGCGTTTCACCGCGCCGCCTCGGGGGAGGTCACTGCCATGATGATCAGGCTGCGTGGCGGGGGCCGCGAAGCCGGTGCAGGCAATACCAGTCGGGTGGAGATATGCAACGCGGTGGTGGACCGGGCGAGGGTACGGACGGCCTGGACCCGCAGCGCGCCCGCGAGGCCCGCCGCCGAGGCAAGCACCGACGCGCCGCGGAAGCCGCGGAGGCCTCCGGCCCCGGCCGCACCCCGGAGGACCCGGACCACCACCACGACACCCCGCCCGACCGGGACGCCGCAGAGCGCCGGGGCGGCGCGGAGCGGCCGGGTGCACCGGAGCGCACGGGCGGCACGGAGCGACCGGGCGGCACGGCCCCGCGGGACGGCGCCCACCGTGCCGGCGGGTCGGAGCGGCGGGACGTGACGGGGCGTGCGGGTGGCGCGGATCCGGACGGCACCGAGCGGCCGGGCGGGCCGGACCGGCGCGACGGCGGCCCTCACCGCCGGGACGGGGCGGAGCGCCCGGAGGGCCGGTCGCGCAAGGACGGCCGGGGCCGCCCCGAGCGCACCGCCGGCGCCGCGGGCTCCCCCGACGCCGAGGACCCGGACGGCACCCCCAAGGGCGGCCGCGGCATGGGCGTGACCTACAAGTACTTCGGCGCCCCCGACGGCGCGACCGCCGCACGGGTGCCGGTGACGATGCGGCCCGAGGAGCTCGGCGGCGACGAGCTCGGCATGGGCGGCATGTTCACCAAGATCAAGCCGGAGACGATGGCCGCGATGGTCCTCACCGGCATCGAGGGCATACCGCTGCACAAGGTGCCGCCGCTGGAGCTGGTCGTCCTGCACCCGGACTACGCGGTCGTCAAGCTGCCGATGACGGTGGTCGACCCGCTGCGCGACGTGGGCGAGGAGTCGGTCGGCGCGGCCGCCTTCATCTGGTCGACGGTCCCCGACCGGGGCGGTCCGCGCGACGCCTTCAACGTCTACCAGCTGCTCCACGAATGGCAGGACTTCTCCCACCGCCTCCACGAGAACGGCCACCAGGCGTACTGCCTCGTCTGGCCGTGACGGCCGACGGCGCCGGGGCCGGCCCCGGACCCCGATACCGGGCGCGGAGCGGGCGACCGGCCGCGGCTGAACGCCGGGCCGAGCCGAAAACCAGCCCCACCGGCGATTGAGGCGCGGGGGGCCTGGGGGCGGAGCCCCCACAGAGAACGGGTGAAGGGCGGGGCGGGGAGACGGCTCCGCGCAGCGGCCCCCCGCCCCGCCCGCCCCGGCCCCGCCCCGCCCGGCCCGGCCCGGTCAGGCGACCGTGAGGACCACGCGCCCCCGCGTGCCCGGCTCGGCGAGGGCCGCGTGCGCGGCCGCCGCCTCCGCGAGGTCGAACGTGCGGGCCACGCGGAGGGTCAGGGCGCCCTCGTCGACCAGGGCGACCAGCCGCGCCAGCTCCGCACCGTCGGCCGCGACCTCCTGCTCCACCACCCGCACCCCCCGCTCCGCGCCCGGCGCCGCCCCCGGGATCAGTCCCACGTACGCACCCCCGTCCCGCACGAACCCCAGCGCGGCCGCCCCCAGCACCGCCGCGTCCAGCACCCCGTCGACCTGCGCGGCGGGAGCCGACCCGCGCGGGACGAACTCCTTCGCGCCCAGGGACCGTACGAGCGCCTCGTCCCCCTCCCCCGCGAGGGCCGTCACCACCAGCCCGGCCCGCGCCGCCAGCTGGACGGCGATGCCGCCCACCGACCCGGCCGCGCCGGTGATCAGCACCGAGTCCCCCTCGGCCAGCCCCAGCAGGGCCAGCGCACGCGCGGCCGTCAGCCCGCTCAGCGGCAGCGCCGCCGCCGCGGCCGGGTCGACCGACCCGGGCGCCGCCGCCACCGCCGAGGCGTCCAGCACCGCGTACTCGGCGTGCGTACCGAGCGGCTTGACCGTGCCGTAGTGCAGCCCGACCACCCGGCGGCCGGGAGTCCACCCGTCCACCCCCGCCCCGACCTCGTCGATCTCCCCCGCCACGTCCCAGCCGAGCCCGATCCGCTGCCCGGCCCCGCCGAAGACGCCCGCGCGCACCGCCCCGTCCACCGGATTCACCCCGGCGGCACGGACCCGTACCCGGACCTGCCCGGCCGCCGGGCGCGGCAGCTCCACCTCGGCCACCCGCACCTGCTCCGGCCCGCCGAAGGCGTCCACCACCACGGCCCGCATGGTCTCGATCCCCGTCATCGTCTCTCCCCGTTCGCTCGTTCCGATGACCACTAACTTAGGGAGAGGTACTCTCTTTCCGTAAGTACGCACTCGAAGGTGCGTACCCGACCCGGAAGTGGGGCCCCATGGCCACCCAGACCGCCGCCGCCCGCCGCGAGGACGCCCGCGCCGCCTACGACGCCTTCGTCAAGGAGTGCCCCACCTCCCAGCTCCTGGCCCGCATCAGCGACAAATGGGTCGGGCTCGTCCTCAGCGCCCTCGGCGGCGCCGAGAACGGCTCCATGCGCTACAGCGAGATCGGCCGCAAGATCCCCGGCGTCAGCCAGAAGATGCTCACCCAGACCCTCCGCTCCCTCGAACGCGACGGCATCGTCACCCGCTCCGTCACCGCCTCCGTCCCCGTCCGCGTCGACTACCGCCTGACCGAACTCGGCGGCAGCCTCGGCTGCCTCCTCTCCTCCGTCAAGCTCTGGGCCGAGAACCACTTCGACGAGGTCAGCGCCCACCGCCAGGCCTACGACGAAGGTCGTTAATTCGGCCGCGCCACCCCCACCCCCGATGGCATGCTGGGACCGTGAACGGCCCCGGCATCGAACTCACCCTCGCCCCCGAACTGCGCCTCTTCGCGCCGCCCAGCCGGCGCGTGGACCGCGTACCGACCGCCACCGACGGCGCCTCCAGCCTCGGACACGTCGTCGAATCCGCCGGAGTCCCGCTCACCGAGGTGGGCCGCCTCCTCGTCGACGGCCGCCAGGTGCCCGTCTCGTACGTGCCCCGGGCCGGCCAGTCCGTCGAGGTGTTCGGCGTCGACCGCCCCCAGCAGGTCCCCGGCGCCCCGCTGCGCTTCCTCCTCGACGTCCACCTCGGCACCCTCGCGCGCCGCCTGCGCCTCCTCGGCGTCGACGCCGCCTACGACAACGAGGACCCCGGCGACCCCGCCCTCGCCACCCGGTCCGCCGCCGAGAGCCGCGTCCTGCTCTCCCGCGACCGCGGACTGCTGCGGCGCCGCGAGATCTTCGCCGGCGCCTACGTCTACAGCGACAACCCCGACGAGCAACTCCGCGACGTCCTGGGCCGGTTCGCCCCCGCCCTCGCCCCCTGGACCCGCTGCACCGCCTGCAACGGGCCCCTCCACGCGGCCGACAAGGACAGCGTGGGCGACCGGTTGGAGCACGGCACGCAGCGCTCGTACGACGTCTTCGCCCAGTGCACCGACTGCGAACGCGTCTACTGGCGCGGCGCCCACCACTCCCGCCTGGAGCGGATCGTCGACGAGGCCCTCGCCGAATTCGGCGCCGCCGGCGGCTGACGCCTCAGAACGCGTAGGCGTCCCCGGTGTCCAGCGCCAGCACCACGTGCTCGTCGTTGCCGTGGTTGCGGTCCGCCGCCCCGCCGTTCCACCAGGTGTCGATCCGCACCGCCACCTCGGCCGGCCGCTCCCGCAACCCCAGCACCAACCCGATGTGCCGCCCCCGCCCGTGCTCGGGCAGCGGCCCCGTCTCGCACACCACCTCGCGCTCCCCCGCCCGCGCACACCCCGCGGCCAGCTCCTGCGCGTCCGCCAGGTCCGCCGACAGCCGCAACCGCACCGTCGCGTTCGCCAGCCCCGACGGCCCCTCGTTCCGCGGCACCAGCCACACCCGCAGCTGCCCCCGCTGCAAGGACACCCGCCCGTGGTACGCCACGTCCGCCTCCGGCCCGGCCCCCGCCCCACCCGCCGCACCCGCCGGCCCGGCCCCGGCCAGCACCATCAAGCCCGCCACCACCACACTCCGCACGGCACCACGGCGCACCGCCACCACCTCCTCGCGCGGACGGTAACCACCCCGGCGAACCGCTGATCGGACCATCACACGAACGAGGGCGAGCCCACCCCCATTCGCCACCGCTCCCGCACGCGCCCCGTCAGCCCCCCGGCCTATGCTGACGAACGTCCGCACGCAACCCACACGGACGAACGCACACGCACACGCACACCCCGCCACGAGCGACCGAACGAGGAGCCCCGCCCATGAGCACGCCGCGCACGGCCACCCGAACCGCCGTAGTCACCGGCGCGAGCAGCGGAATCGGCGCGGCCACCGCCCGTCAGCTCGCCGCCGCCGGCTACCACGTCGTCCTCACGGCCCGCCGCAAGGACCGCATCGAGGCCCTCGCCGCCGAGCTCACCGCCGCCGGGCACGAGGCCACCGCCCACGCCCTCGACGTCACCGACCGCCCCGCCGTCGACGCCTTCGCCGCCTCCCTCGCGCGCTGCGACGTGCTCGTCAACAACGCCGGTGGCGCCATCGGCGCCGAGCCCGTCGCCACCGGCGACCCGGCCGACTGGCGCACGATGTACGAGGTCAACGTCATCGGCACCCTCAACCTCACCCAGGCGCTGCTCCCCGCGCTGGTCGCCTCCGGCGACGGCACGGTCGTCGTCCTCTCCTCCACCGCCGGCCACGCCACCTACGAGGGTGGCGCGGGCTACGTCGCCGCCAAGAACGGCGCCCGCGTCCTCGCCGAGACCCTCCGCCTGGAGATCGTCGGCCAGCCGGTCCGGGTGATCGAGATCGCCCCCGGCATGGTCAAGACCGAGGAGTTCGCCACCACCCGCTTCCGCGGCGACGCGGAGAAGGCGGAGAAGGTGTACGCGGGCGTCGCGCACCCCCTCTCCGCCGACGACGTGGCCGACACCATCACCTGGGCGGTGACCCGCCCCAGCCACGTCAACATCGACCTCCTCGTGGTCCGCCCCCGCGCCCAGGCCTCGAACACGAAGGTCCACCGCGAGCTCTAGACCAGCCCGGCACTCCTCAGGTACGGCATCAGGGGCGCGGGCTTCAGCCCCGCGGCCCTGGCCGCACCCAGCGCCCGGTCCAGGTCCGCCGCGAGCGTCGGCGTGAAGTGCAGCAGCACGACGTCCCCGCCCTTGAGCTGCGGGGTCGGGGGCGTCTGGCTCCAGGTGGTGAAGTCGTACGTCCAGGTGACCAGCGCCTTCACCCCGCACGCCTTGGCCGCCAGCCGCACCTCGTCGTTCACGGCCCCGAACGGCGGCCGCAAGAGCTTCGGCACCTTCCCGAACGTCCCCTCCAGCCGCTCCCCGGCCCCGCACACCTCGGCGTCCTTCCCGGCGGCGTCGAGGGTGGTCAGATCGGGATGGTTGACGGTGTGGTTCTCCACCGCGACCCGCCCCGTGTCGACCAGGTCGGTGAAGTAGCCGGTGTCGTAGTCGGTGGCCCCCGGCAACAGGAACAGCGACGCGGGCACCCTCTTCTCGACGAGCGTCCGGGCCGCCTCGGCGTCATGCGTCCACCCGTCGTCGATGGTGATGAACACGACCTTCTCGGACGTCGGCACATGCGCCACGACGGGCGGCAACCCCACGGCGGCCTGAGCCGACCCCCCGACCCCGACCCCCAGCGACAACGCCGCGAAAGCGGCGACGAACACACGAGTTCTCCCCATGCCGCCCACCTTGGTCTAGACCAACTCCGACCGTCAACCCCCGTGCGACAAGCGGAAGTTACGCCTCACCCGTGCCAGGCGGGCCCGTACGGGTGAAAACCGCCGGGAACTCCACCGCCGACTCGCCACCTCGCCACTCTGAGGCCGTGAACATCGCAGCCGCCGCCGACCGTCTCACCAGAGACCTCCCCTGCCACCGCGTGGAGATCCTCCAGGGGCGGCTCACCGCGACACCGCACGACGATGGAACCCACGCGCTCATCCTGACCAGACTGACCGAGGCATTCCACGCCGCCGGAGCGCGCGCGGCGGGCCTCAGCCACCTCCAGGGCCTCGGCCTGTGGCTGCCCTCCGGGCCCGAGGACTACGCCGTTCCCGACTTCTCCGTCGTCGAACAGACCTTCATGGAATCCGAGCCGCGCGAGCACTGCTACGCACCCGCCGCCTTCCGCATGGTCCTGGAGGTCACCGGAGACCACTGGTCCGACGACCTGGACATCAAGGCCGCCTGCTACGCCCAGGCCGGCATCCCCGTCTACCTAGTGGCCGACCGCCACCACGGCGAGGCGGTCCTCCACACCGAGCCGCGGGGCGGCACATACCGCTCCCGCGAGCCCTACAAGCGCGACGGGTCCGTCCCCCTCCCCGAATCCGTCGGCGTGACGCTCGACCTCCCGGTGGACCTCCTCCTCGACGGCGAATGAGGAGCGGACGGCGCGCGCGAAGGGGCCCGGACCGCAGCCGGTCCGGACCCCCGCGCCCCGTCAGCCCTTGACGCAGATGACCTGCTTCAGCTTCGCCACGACCTTCACCAGGTCGGTCTGCTGGTCGATGACCTGCTCGATCGACTTGTAGGCCCCGGGGATCTCGTCCACGACCCCCGAGTCCTTCCGGCACTCCACGCCCCGCGTCTGCTCCGCCAGGTCCCGCGCGGAGAACCGCTTCTTCGCAGCCGTGCGGCTCATCTTGCGGCCCGCACCGTGCGAGGCGGAGTTGAAGGACATCTCGTTCCCGAGACCCTTCACGATGTACGAGCCGGTGCCCATCGAGCCGGGGATGATCCCGTACTCCCCGCTGCCGGCGCGGATCGCGCCCTTGCGGGTGACCAGCAGGTCCATGCCGTCGTACCGCTCCTCCGCCACGTAGTTGTGGTGGCAGCTGATCTCCTGCTCGAAGGAGACCTTCGCCTTGCGGAACTCCCGCCGGACGACCTCCTTGAACAGGCTCATCATCGCCGCCCGGTTGTACTTGGCGTACTCCTGCGCCCAGAAGAGGTCGTTGCGGTACGCCTCCATCTCCGGGGTGGCGGCGAGGAAGACGGCCAGGTCCCGGTCGACCAGGTTCTGGTTGTGCGCCAGGCCCCGGGCCACGCCGATGTGGTGCGCCGCGAGCTCGTTGCCGATGCCGCGCGAGCCGGAGTGCAGCATCAGCCAGACCGAACCCGACTCATCGAGACAGAACTCGATGAAATGATTTCCGGATCCGAGCGTTCCGATCTGCTTCACCGCACGGTCCTGACGGAATTTGAGCGCGTCGGCGATGTAGTCGAAGCGCTTCCAGAGGTCCGCGTACCCGGTCTCCGAGAACCCGTACAGCCTCCCCGGATCCACCGCCTCCCGGTGCATCCCCGCCCCCACGGGAATCGCCTGCTCGATCCGCGACCGGAGCTTCGACAGGTCGCCCGGCAGGTCGTTCGCCGTGAGGGAGGTCTTGACCGCCGACATGCCGCAGCCGATGTCCACGCCCACCGCCGCCGGGCACACCGCGTCCTTCATCGCGATCACCGAGCCGACCGTCGCGCCCTTGCCGTAATGGACGTCCGGCATGACGGCCAGGCCCTTGATCCACGGGAGTCCGGCGGTGTTCTGCAGCTGCCGCATGGCGCTGTCCTCGACCGACGCCGGGTCCGTCCACATCCTGATCGGGACGTTCGCCCCAGGCACCTCTACATACGACATAACAGAACAATCCCCCGGAAATCAGCAGAAAGGTAGGAGTACGCGAAAAGCCGCGCTCATACCCCCAAACCAGACAGGGAACCGGCGCCGGCACCAACGTGTGCGATAGACATTGTGTCCATCCGTGTCCGAGTCGCGGCAACGGATTTTCCCGAGGACGCCAAGGAAGTCAGGGGAGCGAGTGAAGCCGATGGGTGACGTGGAGCGCACGCGGACACGGGTACGCCGTCGATTCCTGCCGGGCATCGCGATGCTCACCGCGCTCGCGGCCGGCGCGACCGCCTGCACCGGCGGCAGCGGGATCGGGATCACCAGCGACCAGAAGAACGGCGGCGGCAGCGCCGCCCCCGCGCAGCCCGGCAAGTACCGCAGCCTCCCCCAGCCCTGCAAGGCCGTCGACGGCAAGCGGCTGCGGGCCCTGCTCCCGGCCTCCGACTCCCTCACCACCGAGCAGCGCGAGCAGCTCTACGCCGGGACGGCCGAGCCCTCGTACGACGCCGACCGGCACGTCGGCTGCCGCTGGAACACCCAGACGCCCGAGGCGGCCCTGCTGCTGTCGGTCACCTTCGAGCGGGTGGTCTCGTACGACCGCGCCGCCGCGAGCGACGACGACAAGGCGCGCCAGGTCTACCTGCGCCGGCTGACGGACGCGCACCTGCCCTCCCCCGGCCCGTCCACCACGTCCACCACGTCCACCAGCCCCAGCCCCGGATCCGGTCCGAGCACCGGCGCCGGGCCGGCCACCGGGGGCCCGCAGGCGCCGGCCGCCACCGGCGCCGCCACCCCCTCCCCTTCCCCCACCGGCTCCCCCGAGCTCGGTTCGCGGGTGCTGGAGGGGCTCGGGAGCGAGGGGTTCCTGGAGGACAAGCTGGGGGCGGCCGGGGCCACCGCCGCGCAGGCCCGCACCGTGCGGATCGTGTTCCGGACCTCGAACGTGATCGTCACCGTCGAGTACAGCGTCCAGCCCTCCGCTCCGGGCAAGGTCCCGCCGGCCGCGGAAACGCAGGACAAGACCCGTCAGTTGGCCGAGGCCCTGGCGGAGCGCTTCAGCGAGTGAGTGCCGGCGTGACGGCGCGCACAGCAGGCCCGCTCCGGATCGGGCTACCGTTGCGGGAGTCCCACACCCCTGAAGCACGACCCCGAAGCACCGAGATGTCCCCAACGTCTGAAGGAACCATGCACCGATCAGCCTCGCGCCTCACCCGCGTTCTCGCCTGCGCAGCCGTCCCGGTGATCCTCACCGTCGCCGGCTGCTCCTCCGACTCGGGGAAGTCCTCCTCGGGCTCGGATTCCGGCAAGAAGTCCTCCTCGTCCTCCTCGTCCAAGCCGGGTACGAAGGGCTCGACCTCGCTGGAGAAGGTGGCGTTCGAGAAGCTGCCGGACCCCTGCAAGGCGGTCCCCGCCAAGACGGTCGAGTCCCTCGTCCACGACGCGAAGGACAAGAACGGCACGGCCGCCAAGTCGAACGACCTCGCCAACCGCGCCAGCTGCTCCTGGAACGGTCTGGAGACGGACGGCACGAAGGGCTCGCAGTACCGCTGGCTGTCCGTGTCCCTGGTGCGCTACGACTCGCACGCCTCCCTGGGCAGCGGGAACAAGCGCGCGGAGGAGCAGTACAACAAGCAGATCGAGCTCGCGAAGACCACCAAGGACGCGCACGACGTCAAGGTCGAGAAGGCCGACGGGGTCGGTGACCAGAGCACGTCCGTGGTCTACGGGGTCAAGAAGGACGTCGACTTCTTCAACACCACCATCGTGGCCCGCACCCAGAACGTCGTGGTGACCCTCGACTTCAACGGTGCCGCCTACGAGGGCGCGGGCGCGCCGGACCAGGGCAAGATGCTGCAGGACGCGATCGCCGCGGCCAAGGAGGTCGTGACCTCGGTGGCCAACGGCGGCGGCGACCAGGCGCCTTCCGGCGGCGAGTCCCCGTCGGCTTCCGCTTCGGCTTCCGCCTCCCCGTCGGGGTCGGCCTCGCCGAAGCAGTAGGGGTCTGCGGCGCGGGTGACGCAGGGTCACCCGTACGCTGTGCCTGCCTGTAGCTTCGCAAGGGGAGGGGATCGCGAGTGGCCGCGATGCAGCTGACTCGTACGCACCGGATTCTGGTCGGTGTCGTGGTCGCCGGAGCGCTCGTCATCGCGGGGATCGGTTTCGCGGGTTCGTACGCCGCGGTCCGTGCGCTGGCGTTGAAGAAAGGCTTCGGCAGCTTCTCTCTGGTGTTCCCGATCGGTATCGACGCGGGCATCTGCGTGCTGCTCGCGCTGGACCTGCTGCTGACGTGGATCCGGATCCCGTTCCCGCTGCTGCGGCAGACGGCCTGGCTGCTGACCGCGGCGACGATCGCGTTCAACGGTGCCGCGGCCTGGCCGGATCCGCTGGGCGTGGGCATGCACGCGGTGATCCCGGTGCTGTTCGTGGTGACGGTGGAGGCGGCGCGGCACGCCGTGGGCCGGATCGCGGACATCACCGCGGACCGGCACATGGAGGGGGTGCGGATCACCCGCTGGCTGCTGTCTCCCGTGCCGACGTTCAAGCTGTGGCGGCGGATGAAGCTGTGGGAGCTGCGTTCGTACGAGCAGGCGGTCGGGATGGAGCAGGACCGGCTGATCTACCAGGCGCGGCTCCAGGCCCGGTTCGGGCGGGCGTGGCGGCGGAAGGCGCCGGTGGAGGCGCTGATGCCGCTGCGGCTGGCGCGGATCGGTGTGCCGCTGGCGCAGACGGCGCCGGAGGGGCTGGCGGCGGCGGGTATCGACCCGGTGCTGCTGCCTCCGGCGGCGGTCGCGCAGGCTCCGGCCGTCACGGCGGCTCCGGCGGCGGTGACCGGTCCGCAGGCCGTGGCTCCGGCGGCGGTGGCCGGTCCGGCCGTGGCTCCCGCGGTCGCCGGGCCGCAGGCCGTGGCGGTCGCCGGGCCGGCGGCGGTGGCGGCGGCCGGTCCGCAGGCGGGTGCCGCGCCGGCGCTGCCGGTGGCGCCGGGGGCCGGTCAGGGCGTCGCCGCGGCGGTGCCGGCTCCGGCCGGGGCCGTGGCTCCGCAGGCCGCCGCCGGGGTCGCGGGGCCGCAGGGGCCCGAGGGTCTCGTGGAGCCCGAGGGGGCCGAGGGCGCCGAGGGGGCCGTCGTTCCCGAGCAGTGGGAGGGGCTGGACCGGGCCGCGGCGCGGCTGGGGCAGGCGAAGCTCGCCCACGCGCCGCAGCCGTTCGCGGTGGCTCCGGAGGCCATGCCGGCCGCGCACGACAGCGCCTGGTTCGCCGGGCCGAAGGCTCCGCAGGCGATGTACGAGGGCGGCTACAACCCGCAGTACGTCGAGGGTCTGGAGCCGACCCCGGTGATGCCCCCGGCGGGCCCGGAGGAGCAGCCTTCCCCGGAGGCCCCCACCGGGGTGGCCGAGTCCGACGAGGCGCACGACGTCCTCGACCAGGAGAAGTTCGAGGAGGCGGCGTACGAGGCCTACCACGCGCACGTGGAGGCGAACGGCGGCCACCCGACCGCCCAGCAGCTGGACCAGGCGCTCTCCGCGAACTACGGGTTCTCGCACCCGGACAGCGTCTCGGTGATCGACGCCATGCTGCCGGCGCTGAAGCAGCGCTACCAGCGCGACCTGGAGAACAAGTTCATCTGACCCTCGCACGCGGAAGGGCCCGCACCCCCGGTGATCCGGGAGTGCGGGCCCTTGCCGTTCGACCGGTGCCTCAGCCGGCGAGCAGCGCCCGCACCCGGTCCGCGCCGACCGCGAGCAGCAGCGTGGGCAGGCGGGGGCCGGTCTCGCGGGTGACGAGCAGGCGGTAGAGCAGGGCGAAGAACTCGCGCTGGGCGACCTTCAGCTCCGGCGTCGGCTTGGCGTCGGGCTCCAGGCCCGCCATGACCTTCGGGACGCCGTAGACGAGGGTGGTGAGCCCGTCGAGCGACCAGTGGGTGTCGAGGCCCTCCAGCAGCATGGCCAGGGAGCGGCGGCCGTCCTCGTCGAGGGAGGCGAGCAGCTCGGCGTCGGGCTCCTCGCGGACGAGGGTGCGCTGGTCGGCCGGGACCTGGGTGGTGATCCAGTTCTCGGCGCGGTCCAGGCGCGGGCGGACGTCCTCAAGGGAGGTCAGCGGCTGCGACGGGTCCAGGTCGGAGAGGATCCGGAGCGTCTGCTCGTCGTGCCCGGCGGTGATGTCGACGACCGACGCGAGGGTGCGGTACGGCATCGGGCGCGGGGTGCGCGGCAGCTCGTGGGAGGCGACGCGGACGGCGCGGGCGTGCGCGGCGGCGTCGGCCGGCAGCACGGAGCCGTCGGCGACCTTGCCCTCCAGCTTGTCCCACTCGTCGTACAGCCGCTGGATCTCCTGGTCGAAGGCGATCTTGAAGGACTGGTTGGGACGGCGGCGGGCGTAGAGCCAGCGCAGCAGCTGCGGCTCCATGATCTTCAGCGCGTCGGCCGGGGTGGGGACGCCACCCTTCGAGGACGACATCTTGGCCATGCCGCTGATGCCGACGAAGGCGTACATCGGGCCGATGGGCTGCTCGCCGCCGAAGAGGCCGACGATCTGGCCGCCGACCTGGAAGGAGGAGCCCGGGGAGGAGTGGTCGACGCCCGAGGGCTCGAAGACGACGCCCTCGTAGGCCCAGCGCATGGGCCAGTCGACCTTCCAGACCAGCTTGCCGCGGTTGAACTCCGACAGCTTGACGGTCTCGGTGAACTGGTCCTCGGTGCAGACGTAGGTCAGCTCGGTGGTCTCGTCGTCGTAGGCCGTGACCTTGGTGAAGTCCTTGTCGCACTGGCCGCAGTAGGGCTTGTACGGGAAGTACTCGGCGCCCTCGGCGCTGCCGTCGTCCTCGTTCGCGGCGCCGGAGCCCTCGGCGGCCTCGATCTCGGCCTCGTCGAGGGGCTTCTGCTGGGGCTTCTTGCCGCCCGGCTTCTGCTTGGTGCGGTACTGGTCGAGGACGGCGTCGATGTCGGCGCGGTGCTTCATCGCGAACAGGACCTGGTCGCGGTAGGCGCCGGAGGTGTACTGCTCGGTCTGGCTGATGGGGTCGTACTCGACGCCCAGCTCGGCCAGGGAGGCGACCATGGCGGCCTTGAAGTGCTCGGCCCAGTTCGGGTACGAGGAGCCCTCGGGGGCGGGCACGGAGGTCAGCGGGCGGCCGATGTGCCGGGCGTGCGACTCCTCGGTGACGCCGGGGATGCCCTTGGGGACCTTGCGGTAGCGGTCGTAGTCGTCCCAGGAGATGAGGTGGCGGACCTCGTGGCCCCGGCGGCGGATCTCGTCCGCGACCAGGTGCGGGGTCATGACCTCGCGCAGGTTGCCCAGGTGGATCGGGCCCGAGGGGGACAGGCCGGACGCGACGACGATCGTTTTGCCCGGGGCTCGGCGCTCCGCCTCGGCGATGACCTCGTCCGCGAAACGGGAGACCCAGTCGGTCTCTGTGTTGCTCTGCGCGCTCTGAGCCACGACACGTCCTTCTATCTCGAATGCTGGCTTCGGCCATTCTCCCAGACGGACGGGGCCGCTCCGGGGTTGCTTCCGTCTGGTGATACGGCGCCGATATGCCGAGGACCCGCCGCCCTCCCCGTGGGATACTCGGCACTTGTCGAAAGCGCCCAAGACCCACTCGGGCACCACCTCACAGGAACGGCAGCTCATGGCCTCGGTCCCTTCCCTCGCTTCCTCCGTCGAACAGCGCGTCTCGGACGCCCTCGCCTCCGCCCTGCCGGAGGCCGGTGCGACCGACCCGCTGCTGCGACGAAGCGACCGGGCCGACTTCCAGGCCAACGGCATCCTGGCGCTCGCGAAGAAGGCCAAGGCCAACCCGCGGGAGCTGGCGACGACCGTGGTCGAGGCCATCCCGACGGGTGACCTGATCAAGGAGATCGAGGTCTCGGGCCCCGGCTTCCTCAACATCACCGTCTCGGACGAGGCGATCGTCAAGACCCTCGCCGCCCGCGCCGCCGACGACCGCCTCGGCGTGCCGCTGTCCCCGACCGCCGGCACCACGGTGATCGACTACGCGCAGCCGAACGTGGCCAAGGAGATGCACGTCGGCCACCTGCGGTCGGCCGTGATCGGCGCGGCGATGGTGGAGATCCTGGAGTTCACGGGCGAGAAGGTGGTCCGCCGCCACCACATCGGCGACTGGGGCACCCAGTTCGGCATGCTGATCCAGTACCTGCTGGAGCACCCGCACGAGCTGGACCACAAGGACGGGGAGGGCGAGGCGTCCGGCGAGGAGGCCATGTCCAACCTGAACCGCCTGTACAAGGCCTCGCGCGCGCTGTTCGACTCCGACGAGGAGTTCAAGACGCGGGCGCGGGCGCGGGTGGTGGACCTCCAGGCGGGCGACGAGGAGACCCTCGCCCTGTGGCAGCGGTTCGTGGACGAGTCGAAGATCTACTTCTACTCGGTCTTCAACAAGCTGGACATGGACATCCAGGACCCGGACGTGGTCGGCGAGTCCGGCTACAACGACATGCTGGTGGAGACCTGCAAGCTGCTGGAGGAGTCGGGCGTGGCCGTCCGTTCCAACGGCGCGCTGTGCGTGTTCTTCGACGAGTACAAGGGCCCGGACGGCAACCCGACGCCGCTGATCGTCCAGAAGTCGGACGGCGGCTTCGGCTACGCCGCGACCGACCTGTCGGCGATCCGCGACCGCGTGGGCAACCTGAAGGCGGACACCCTCATCTACGTGGTCGACGCCCGCCAGTCGCTGCACTTCAAGATGGTCTTCGAGACGGCCCGCCGCGCCGGCTGGCTGAACGAGGACGTCAAGGCCGTGCAGCTGGCGTTCGGCACGGTCCTGGGCAAGGACGGCAAGCCGTTCAAGACCCGTGAGGGCGAGACGGTCCGGCTGGTGGACCTGCTGGACGAGGCGGTGGAGCGGGCCGCCTCCGTGGTCCGGGAGAAGGCCCAGGACCTCACGGAGGAGGAGATCGCCGAGCGTGGTGCCCAGGTGGGCATCGGCGCGGTGAAGTACGCCGACCTGTCGACGTCCGCGTCCCGCGACTACAAGTTCGACCTGGACCAGATGGTCTCGCTGACCGGTGACACGTCCGTGTACCTCCAGTACGCGTACGCCCGTATCCAGTCCATCCTGCGCAAGGCGGGCGAGGCCCGTCCGGCCGCCCACCCGGAGCTGGAGCTCACGGCCTCGGAGCGGGCGCTGGGCCTGCACCTGGACGGCTTCGGCGAGCTGGTGGCGGAGGCCGCGTCCGAGTACGCCCCGCACAAGCTGGCCGCGTACCTGTACCAGCTGGCCTCGCTCTACACGACGTTCTACGCGGAGTGCCCGGTCCTCAAGGCCGACACCCCGGAGCAGGTCGAGAACCGCCTCTTCCTGTGCGACCTGACCGCCCGCACCCTGAACAAGGGCATGTCCCTCCTGGGCATCCGCACCCCCGAAAAGCTCTGACGCCTCCGGCGGACAGACCGGCGAGTGGCCCCCTCCCTTCCGGGAGGGGGCCACTCGCTATGCCGCCCCGAACACCTCGATCTTGCACCGGGGGCTGCCCGACCGTGCGATCCTCGCGTCACAGGTGACCAGAGGGACCTGGAGTCCCTCCGCGAGGGCGACGTACGTGGCGTCGTAGGCGGAGAGGTTGGCGTACAGCTCGCGCACCCGTGGCAGGACGGGCAGGTGCTCCATCCGCCGGACGGGCAGAGCCGCGAAGTCGTCCCAGGCGGCGTCCAGCTGGCCGTCGGTGAGCTTGCCTCCCCGGTGGCGCCCGAGCAGGGCGTGGGCGACCTCCACGTCGAGCAGGTGCGGCGCCGCCAGCCGTTCGCCCAGCACCCGCTCCCTGAGTGCTTCACCGACCGGTCCCGCGTCGGCCACCAGCATGACGACCGCGCTCGCGTCGATCACGATCATTCGCGCCGCCGCCCCGCGTCCAGGTCCGCGAGCACCTCGTCCGCGCTCAGCCGCGCCGACACACGCGCCCGGATCCGGCTGACCACGTCCTCCATCGAGGGCGTGGCGGCTTCCTCCTCCAGCAGGGTGCGGGCGTACGCCTGGAGGGACTGACGGCTTCGGGCGGCTCGTATCTTCAGCTCGGCGAGCGCCTCGTCGGACAGATCACGCACGTAGAGAGTGGCCATGCGACAAGAGTAGTCGCATTGCAAGCAATCTGCTGGCAACGAGCTGGTGATGACGGTGTCCTGTCATGCCCTCCCTGTTCGGCCGGGCAATACCAAGCGGTAGCCGCCCGTTCACACAGCCCTCTTACGTTCGGCGCGACCGTGCCGAACACCCGAGGGGAATCTCCCGCACATGCGCCGCAGACCGTTGAAGACGCTCACCGTCCTGGCCATAGCCAGCGCCGTGGCCGCCGGCACCGCCGTCACCGCGAACTCCGCGCCCCAGCAGAGCGACTCGCACCAGGACATCCGGAACGTCATCTACCTCCTCGGTGACGGCATGGGCCGCACCCACGTGACGGCCGCGCGCGACCGGTTCGTGGGCGCCGGCGGCAAGCTCACCATGGAGACCCTCCCCACCACGGGCGCGGTCGCCACCTACGCCGTCGAGAAGGGCAGCAACCGGCCGGCCCTGGTCACCGACTCGGCCAGCTCCGCCACCGCCTGGGGCTCCGGCGTGAAGACCTACAACGCGGCCATCGGCGTGGACGCGTACGAGAAGAAGGTCGGCACCCTGATGGAGCAGGCCCACGCGGCCGGCTTCGCCACGGGCAACGTCTCCACCGCCGAGGTCACCGACGCCACCCCGGCCGCCCAGTACAGCCACGCGCTGCTGCGCGGCTGCCAGGGCCCCACCTACTCGGACGCCGCCTGCCTCCCCAAGAAGGACGACGGCACCTACGAGGCCGCCCCGGCCGACAAGACGCTGATCACCCCGATCGCCGAGCAGATCGCCCGCAACGGCACCGCCGACGTCATCCTCGGCGGCGGCCTGGCCCGCTTCGAGCCGGACGACCAGAAGGCCCTCCAGGCGCAGGGCTACCAGGTCCTCGGCAACTTCGGCGACCCGAAGCTCCCCGCGCAGACGGCCGCGAGCCAGAAGGTCGCCACCAAGGCCGACCTGGACAAGGCCAACGGCAAGAAGGTCATCGGCCTGTTCAACCGCGGCAACCTGACCGTGGAACACAACAAGGCGGCCCTGCCGGCCGACGCCCCGCAGAAGCAGGAGCCGACGCTCGCGGACATGACCCGCAAGTCGATCCAGCTGCTCACCGACCGCAGCAAGGGCGGCTCGTACGACCGGGGCAAGTCGAAGAAGGGCTTCTACCTCCAGGTCGAGGGCGCCCAGATCGACAAGCGCTCGCACGCGAACGACGCCGCGCAGACCCTCGACGAGGTCAAGGCCTTCGACGACGCGGTCAAGGCCGCCTACGAGTTCGCGAAGAAGGACGGCCACACCCTCGTGGTCGTCACGGCGGACCACGAGTGCGCCGGCTTCAACATCATCGAGAAGGGCACCTACACCAACGCCGAGGCCGTCGCCCCGCCGTCGAACACGGACTCCGGCAACCCCGCCAACAACAGCGTCCCGTCGCGTTCCTCCTCGGGCGCCAAGGACCCGGTCCGCTCCAGCGGCATCGTGAACGGCGCGGGCTCCGGTGACACGAAGAACTTCGGCCCGGCCACCTTCCGTACGCCGGAGGACCCGGCGGGCGTGAAGGACGGCAGCCCCGAGGCCAGCCTGTGGCTGACCTACCTGTCCGGCAACCACACCGGCGCCGACGTGCCGATCTTCGCCTACGGCCCGGGCAGCAACGTCTTCGCCACGAGCCAGATCAACACCGAGCTGTACGGCAAGCTGTACCGCTCGCTGTTCGGCCGCTCTCCGCAGCAGCACTGATC